>JBBRMO010000284.1:0-3370 GCA_038230815.1 Chthoniobacterales bacterium | reverse complement strand
CGACTCCGCGGGGAAAGCCGAGGTAATTCTCCACCACGGGTTCCCATTTTGCCATGGAGTGGGCGGAATCGATGACGAGGGTGTCGCGTTGGGCGCGCCCGAGATAAATGGCGGCGGACAGTCCCGCGATCCCGCCGCCGACGACAATTACTTCGCGTGTATCTGGACCGTCCAAGTCGGAAGGTTGAACCATTGTTGACGATGAATCGCGCGCGGCTGGTGGATCGCGCGCTCCGATGCGCGATGTTTCATCATCCCGGCTTCGCCTGCATTCTCTTAGCATCGAGCGACGGAGCGCTCGATCCCCCTATTTTGGCGGCGCGGGGGCTGGATTCTTGGCGTCGGCGGGCTTCGCGCCCGCGGCGTCACCACCCGGCAGTTCGGCGTCTTCCGGAACCGCTTTCAAATCCGCCTCGACGAAGGAATCGGGATGGCTCGCAAGCTCCTTCCGCAAACCGGCGATCTGCGCCGTGGCTACCGGCCCGCCCTTGTTCCCCCACTCCTGACGAACGTAAGTAAGAACATCGGCGATCTTCGCGTCGCTCAGGGTCTTGTCCCAGGGTTGCATGACGGCGGTCCCGAACGACTGACCTTTTACCGTGAGCGGGCCTTGCAAGCCTTTTAACAGGATCATTCCGAGCCGGCGCGTCCCGCCGTTGACATATTCCGAACCAGCGAGTGGCGGGTACCCCTGCCCCGCCGCGCCCAGTCCGTTGGGTTGATGACAAACCGCGCAATTCGCAGAGAAAATCTTTTTGCCGCGATCGGCCTGCGAAAGTTCCTGGGTTTGGGCGCCACCCGGTCCCGTCGCTCCAGCTTTCGTTGGCCGCGGGGCACCGCCGAGGGGGTCGAGTCCGTCGCCGCTGAAGTTGCCGGAATAACGTCCGAGATACGCGCCGCCGAAAAAGATCGCGAGCCCGTAGACGGCGATCAACCAGATGGAAAGTGGCTCGAGGCCTGCGCGCGGCTCCCGCTTTTCGCGCTGGATCGCCGAATGCACGTCATGCACATCGGCATCTTCGCCATAGTCCATTCCCTGACGGACGTGACCTCCTGGTGCGCGCTCGTTCATTTCTTTTCCTCCTTTGCCGCGGCCGGCGAAGAAGCGGGAACGGAGGTCAGCTTCGCTTCCTTCAATTCGTGAGATTGGTCGAGCGACATCAAATATGCTACGAGGCATTTCGCGTCGTAACTGGGCACAACTTCCCAGCCATCGGAGGGCGCGTCGGGACCGGTGAGCTTGAGGGCGTCGGCGGAGCGTTCGCCGGTAACCCGCCGCTTTTCGTAGAGGAATTTGTAGGACGGCATGTTCGAACTAGTCCCTGCCAGGACGCTCCGAGGACTATAGAGATGAAGGTGGTGCCAGGCGGCTGAGTATTGCGGTGGCGCGCCGCCAGAACTGGTAGTCGCGTCCATCGTCGTCGCAGTAGTCGCGGCCGGACTCACAGACAGTGAAGGAGCAGCCGCGCTGGAGGGCGCCGGCATGGGAGAATTGGCGGCAACTGGGTTCGTCGGAGAAACGGCGAGCGCGGCCGGACTCACAGACAGTGATGGCGCAGCCGCGCTGGAGGACGCTGGCGCCGGAGAATTAGCAGCAACTGGTTTCGTCGGAGAAACGGCGGGCGCGGCCGGACTCGCGGCCGGTGATGGAGCCGGCGAAGCGGCGGGAGAGGTCGCGGTATTGGGCTGCGGTGGATTTACTGCTGGAGATGCCGCCGGCGAAGTCGATGCCTCCGGACTGGCGCCCGGCGCGCTCTGGTCCTCGGCCGGCGCCCGTTTGCCAATGTTCGAAAGATCGGGCCCAAGCCGCATCTTCCCGAGAAGAGCGGGGCGTTCAAAAATGTAATCGCGCGGCGCGCTCCGGCGCGTTCCCCACTTCCGGTCGATATCGGATGCGGCGTAATCCGCGCGCACCTGCTGGCTGTGGCAATAAACACAACCGTTCGCCGCGTAGATTTTCCGGCCGCGCTCGGCCATGCCGGACTTCGGCATCGGATAAATGTCGGTGCCCTCTTCATCCGCCTGCGGATCGAGATGGCCGATTTGGAAATCGGGGATCAAGGTCAGCCCCGTCCACGAAAAGGCGAAGGTGCCGAAGATTCCCAGGAAGAGAGCCGTTACCCCTTTCATATGTGTTCCTTCACGGCCTCCTCTTCCTGCGGGTTCAAAAATGTCGGCATGCTCGCGCTCCGTCCGAGACCGAAAAGCATCAAGCCGAAATGAAATGCGAAAATGAAGTGCGCAATGGTGAGGAGCATTCCGGAAACACTGCGTCCGCGGAGATAGGGCAGAATCGAATCGGTAGACTCACTGAAAGAGAGCGATGGATCGTGCATGCTGCTTCCCTGGGCGATACCGCCAAGGAACAGCATCGCGACCATCAGGCCGACACCGTAGGCGGACGACCAGAAGTGCAGTTTTATCAAACTGGCATAACGCCATTCGCGGCCGACCAGACGCGGCACGATGTAATACATCGATCCGAACATGATCATCGTGAAAAAGGCGTAAAGGCCGAGATGCGAATACGCGATGCTCGCTTCGGTGAAATGAACGTAACCGGCAATGGAGCGGAGCGAGAGGAAGACACCGAGCAAACTGAAAGCCGTGTAAGCAAATGCTCCGAAGACGGTAAAGCGTAACGTCGGGCTGTAACGAAGCAGGCCGAAGTATCCGCGCATCGTCATGTGGTGATTCAGCCCGACGGTGGCGACGGGGATGATCGAAAGAATCATCGCCGCGATACTCGCCGTGATCATCCAGGCCGGGAACGGACCGTCCACCAGCCGTAGCATCCCGGTCCAGCTCGCAAAGAGCGCGTAGGTCCAAAACCCGATTGCGGCCAGGTGATAGCTGTAGACCGGGCGGCCGATCACTTTTGGGATCATGTAGTAGGCGGTGCCGAGCCCGATCGCGCCGAACCAGAGGAAGAGAAGATTGTTCGCGAACCACCAGGTCACGGCCGATTGCATGACGCCCTGAACCGGCACGACGAAGAGCATGATCTGGGTGGCGCCGTAAACCCATGGGAACCAGAGGAACGCGCCGAGCAGATACCATTGCGTGATATAGGTTTGTTCGCCGCGACGGAAACGGAACATGAGCAGCGCCCACGAAACGACGAGCGAATACGCCACGAAAAGCACGACCGTCGCGTAAGGCGGAAACTCGAGCCACTCATAGCCGGTGCTGTCGCCGGCCAGGATTCCGCCTACGCCCAGGAGCACACCGAGATTCCAAAACGCGCCGCCGGCAACGAGGAGCAAGGGATGGCGCAACGTGGTGCGGCACAATCGCGCCATGAGCCAGATGGAGGTGCCGATGCCGGCCATTGAGGCCCAGCCAAAAACCATCACGTTCATGTGGGCGG
>JBBRMO010000283.1:0-3371 GCA_038230815.1 Chthoniobacterales bacterium | reverse complement strand
ACGAAGTAGGTGTCGTGCAGGTGAATGTCCGTGCCCAAAGTCGCCATCGTTGGACGTCCGAACGTTGGCAAAAGTTCGATCATGAATTGGCTCGCTCATAAGCGAGTCTCGGTCGTGGACCCGATGGCGGGTGTCACACGCGATAACGATCTTGGGTTTCCCCGCAACCTTTTTGTGCGCCCGCCATTCGTGGAGGTAAGCCACCAGTCCCTGGGTGGCGCGGCTCACATTGTACGGGTTCATCGCGTTGGTCCCAACGCACGGAAACTCGGGCGGCAGATCGCCCCCTGCCGTTCCCTGTTCGGATTGGGTCACAACCCTGCCGATCGTGCGTCCACGCAGCCCGCCCGTGCCAAAAGCGAGGGTCCGGAAAAATCGGTCGTTCAATTCGGCCCACTGCTTCGTGTTCGCAAGCTCCGAGACCGTGGCGGCGTAAAGCGGTGAGTCGGAACCGCCCAGCATCCGGAGAATATTTGTCACCGTCGAATCCCGGAGTTCACCGGCCCGCCGCGCGGCCTCCAATCTGGCTTCCAACTCGACGTGCCCGCTCATCGCCGCGAACTTGGCGATGCAGCTGTCCATTGCAACGGGTTGTTTTGGTTTCGATGACAGGGGGAAGAAAAACGATTGCCGCGCACGGCGTTCAAAGGCTTAGTGATCATCTACCCAGCGAATGAATATTCACGAGTACCAAGCCAAGGAGTTGTTGCAGAAATTCGGAGTCGCGACCCCGCGTGGCAAGGCGGCTTCGACACCGGAGGAGGCGGAGCAGGCCGCTCGGGACCTGGGCACGAACAATCTCGTCGTGAAGGCACAAATTCACGCGGGCGGCCGAGGGAAGGGGACCTTCGCGAACGGGTTCAAGGGCGGCGTGCACTTATGCAAATCCCCGGCGGAAGCGCGCGACCTCGCCGCGAAGATGCTCGGACAAACTCTGGTTACGCATCAGACCGGCCCGGCCGGGCGCGTAGTTAATAAAGTCCTGATCGCGGAATCGGCCGAGATCGCCCGTGAAATTTATTTCGCCATTCTTCTCGATCGCGCGACGGCGGGGCCCATCGTGGTAGCGAGCACGGAGGGCGGCGTGGAAATTGAAACCGTCGCCGAGAAATCGCCCGAAAAGATTTTGCGCGAAAAGATTCATCCTCTGGCGGGATTCCAGGCCTACCAGGGGCGGAAGCTGGCGAAGCAGCTCGGGTTCGAAACTTCGCAACTGAAAGCGGCGGCGAAATTATTCGACGGTCTTTACCGAACGTTCATGGCCTGCGATTGCTCGATGGTGGAGGTAAATCCGCTTATCGTCACGCCGGAGGGCGAAGTGCTCGCGCTCGACGCGAAGTTCAATTTTGATGACAACGCGCTCTATCGCCATCCGGAGCTGGCGGGTTTGCGCGACATCGCCGAGGAAGATCCGCGCGAAGTCGCAGCCTCCAAGCACGGACTCAATTACATCGGGCTCGACGGAAACATCGCCTGTTTGGTGAACGGCGCCGGTCTGGCCATGGCGACGATGGACATCATCAAATTCTACGGCGGCAGCCCTGCGAATTTTCTGGATGTCGGCGGTGGCGCGACGGAGGAGCAGGTCACCGAAGCTTTCAAGATTCTCGTTTCCGATCCGAACGTGAAGGCGATCCTCGTTAATATTTTCGGCGGCATTATGAAATGCGACGTGATTGCCCAAGGCATTATCAATGCCGTCAAGGCGGTCAAGCTGCCCGTGCCGCTGGTAGTCCGGCTCGAGGGAACGAACGTGGAAGCCGGAAAGAAATTGATCGCCGAATCCGGCCTGCCCGTAATTACGGCCGATGATCTGGGGGACGCGGCGCAGAAGGTAGTCGCCGCGGCGGCAAATTCCAAATCTCAAAACCGAAATCCCAGGTAATATTCAAACTCAAATAGCCAAACCTCTCAGGGACGGTGTTCCCCCAGACCGCGTGGATTTGCCTGGGAATTTGGGTTTGGTCTTGGGGATTTCCGACCATAGGAAAATGATATGAAAGCAACCAAGATCGCCTTTACTGGCATTCCGGTTACCGACATGAAACGAGCGCGCGCTTTTTACGAGGGGGCGCTCGGGCTTAAGCCTGCAGGGGAATTCGGCGAAGGAGTTTGGATCGAGTACGGGGTCGGCGACGATACCCTCGCCATCGGGAGCGTGGGCGAGCAATGGAAGCCATCGGTTGACGGGAGCAGCGTCGCGATCGAGGTGGACGACTTCGAAGGAGCCGTCCAGGATTTGAAAGCGGCCGGGGTGACATTTGCCGCCGAGGGAATCGAAAGCCCGGTTTGTCGGATGGCGGTGGTGCAGGATCCCGACGGCAACAAAATCATTATCCACAAGTTGAAATAATTATGATCACAGAAGTCGCATTTATCGCCATTGCCGTGAGTGACCCCGAGCGATCGCGAAAGTTTTATCAGGAAACACTCGAACTCAAGCCGACCACCACGGCCATGGGTGGCGCCTGGGTCGAGTACGAAATCGGACCGACGACTATCGGGGTGGGTTGTCACCCCGCCTGGCAGCCATCGCGGGACGGAACGACGGTTGCGTTCGAAGTGGACGACATGGACGCGACCATCAGGAAGCTCAAGGAACGCGGGGTTGCGTTCGACATGGATAAAACGGAAACGCCCGTTTGCTGGATGGCGCAATTTCGCGATCCCGACGGGAACAAACTCGTCGTGCACAAGAGAAAACAATGACGAAGCCCGAAGGTTGAAGGACGAAGGAATGATCAAGTGACGCAGCCCAAAAGAAAGCCGAACGTGCATAGAAGCGTATTCGTCATTCGCAATTCTCATCATGTCTGTCCTGGTCGATAGAAACACCCGTCTGGTTGTCCAGGGAATTACCGGCAGCGCCGGTGGTTTCCATGCGCGGCAATGCATGGAGTACGGCACCAATGTCGTGGCCGGCGTTACACCGGGAAAAGGCGGACAGATGTTCGACGGCAAGGTGCCGGTGTTCGACACCGTCTGGGAAGCGCGCCAGGAGACGGGCTGCAATGTTTCGGTAATCTTCGTGCCGGCCGCAGGCGCGGCGGATGGAATCCTCGAGGCGGTCGACGCCGGCGTCGAATTGGTGATCTGCATCACGGAAGGAATTCCGGTTATCGATATGATGCGGGTGAAAGCGCAGATGGCCGGAAAAAAAAGCTGGCTGATCGGGCCGAACTGCCCTGGAATTATCACGCCGGGTGCCTGCAAGATTGGCATCATGCCGGGCTACATTCACAAGCCGGGAAAGGTCGGGGTCATCTCGCGCTCGGGCACGTTGACCTACGAAGCGGTCTGGCAATTGACTTCGCGCGGCTACGGCCAGTCGACCTGCATTGGAATCGGCGGAGATCCAATCAATGGCATGT
>JBBRMO010000282.1:0-3372 GCA_038230815.1 Chthoniobacterales bacterium | reverse complement strand
CAGAACCTCGGTAAGGATGCGCCCATGGAGGGGAGCGCCTTTACCGCGCGGATCGACCATTACTGGCCGGATTTCCGGATCGATAATGGAAAACCCAGCTCCGTCAGCGAGCAGCCTAATAATCCGGCCGTCGTGGTGACGTTGCGCGGCAGGGGCATCCCGGTTTCGGCGCCCGAAAATCCGCACGGGGGTACCAAACCGGGCGCCGCGCCCGAGATGCCGGCGGACGGAACTGCCGCGCCTAACCATCTCACTCTTTTCGTGGCCGACGACGGCGGTGTTTCCTACGAACTCATTTCGCGCAAGGCCGGACGTTCGACCGGAAAGCTCGAATTGAACCAACCGCTCACGACGGGATGGGCAGACTGGCAGCTCACTCTTGATCGCACGATGCCGCACGCCGAGGAATGGATGGATTTCAATCCGCCCACGACGCCTGCGACCGGCCCGGAATTGCCCGATGGCGTTCGGATTCGAATCGAACAGGGTGGCAAAGTTTCGGAACAATGGGTTCCCGCCGGATGGCAGATCGCGATGCCGGCCGGGGCCGCGAACGTGCAGATCGCCTACGGATGGAAACAAATCCCGCTGCCGATCGGCCTGGAGCTGCTGGATTTTGAAGTGCAGCGTAACGAGGGCAGCGACAGCCCCGCCGGATTCAAAAGCACAGTGCGCGTCACAACCGCGGAAGGCCAGAATGCCACAGGCCAATGCTGGATGAATAACCCTTTCAGTTATCCGGGCGAATGGTGGCGAATCTGGTCAGGCCTCACCTTCAAGATGTCGCAGGCTTCCTGGAACCCGGACAATCTTGGCCAAAGCACGATCCAAATCCTACGCGATCCAGGCTGGCTCTGGAAATGGATCGGCTCGCTCCTGATCGTCTCCGGCATCTTCATGCTCTTTTATCTCAAGGGTTTTCGCCGGCCTTCGATGGCCGCAACGTCGTCGCCGGTTTCGGCGGCCGGCGGCAAACGCGAAAAGGCGTTGGTCTCTTCAATTACGTAACAATGATTCAGCTTCACCGCTGGAGCCGCGCGGCTCTGTCGGCACGTGGGCAAAAGGCCCGGCGACTGAGCGCCGCCACGACAGCGCTTTTTCTTCTCTTCCTGCTCTCGGGTTGCGCCTTCGGGAAATTACACCGCAGATCACACGACAATCTCGATCCGGCGGGTCCGTGGGGTTACTACAGCGGAAACATCGACACGCGGTGGGATAGCGATGGCAGAACGATGACGCTCCTGAACGAACTACGTTACACCGACCCGAAAGGGGTGGCTTGGATCGCGCCGGCCGGCTCAGTAATCGATGGCGCCTCGATCCCCCGCGCCCTGTGGTCGTTCATGGGTGGACCCTTTGAGGGAAAATATCGGAACGCGTCCGTTCTTCACGACGTGGCCTACGATAACAAGAACCGGCCCCCGCCGGAGGTCGACCGGATGTTTTACAACGCAATGAGGTGCAGCGGCGTCGGCGCCGTGGAGGCCAAGACGATGTATTACGCGCTCCTTCGCTTCGGACGTCATTGGAAATTTTTGGTGAAAAAAGCGAAACCGGTGTTGCCCGAGTCGTCCCGGAATCTCGTTAATCCCCAGGAGCCGCGGAGCACGACCCTCGATCCGAACGACGTCGGAACGATCGAGCAATGGATCAGGCAAAACGACCCGACCCTGGACCAGATCGAGTCACGCGTAGATTCGAAAAATCGGTAGCTGTATTTTTCGCGAAGTCATCCCGAGGCTGGCGAAGTGCGCCGAAAGCGCAATAACTACCGCGTTTTCCCCGGCCCCCAGAGTGCTCTGCCAGACTTCGCACCGGTATGTTCGCCATCCTTCAGCACCTGCGTGCCGTTCACGAACACATGCTTCATCCCGACGGAATATTGATGCGGCTTCTCGAACGTCGCCTTGTCGCCAACTGTTGCGGGATCGAAAATAACCACGTCGGCGAACATGCCTTCCTGGATGAAGCCGCGATGATCGAGCCCAAGATTTGTCGCAGGTAAACCACTCAGTTTCCGGACCGCCTGCTCCAGCGTCAGCACCTTGTCTTCCCGGGTATATTTCCCCAGCACCCGCGCGAAGTTGCCGTAGGCCCGCGGATGACAATTCGATTTCAGGAAGTTCCCTTCCGGCGCTTGCGAGGCTTCGTCCGATCCGAACGATACCCACGGCTTTGCGATTTCCTTTTTCACGTTTTCTTCCGACATCAGGAAGTAAATCGAATCGATCCGCGATTCGTCTTCGCTGATCAAATCCATCGCCGTCTCGATCGGATCCTTGCCTCGCATTTTCGCAATTTCCGCGAGCGATTTGCCGGTGAGCGGCTTTAGTTTTTCCGATTTGAATCCAGCCAGGAGGATTTTCTCGGGTGAACCGGCCGCGAGATACAGGTTTTCCCATTTGTCGCTCGGCGTCCGCACCTCCGCGGCGATCTTCTCGCGCGTGGCCGGATCGCGCAGCCGTTTAAACAGCGCCGGATATCCGCCATCCTCGGTCCAGGGCGGCAAACAGGCGTCGAGGCCGGTGCCGGCCGCTGTGTAGGTATACATGTCGGCCGTGACTTTCATTCCGGCTTTGCGCGCATCTTCGATCTTGGCCAGCATCGCGTCCGCTTTTCCCCAGTTCGGCTGGCCGGCGGCCTTGATGTGATAAATCTCAGCCGGAATCCCCGCTTCCCGGCTGATCCGCAGCAGCTCGTCGATCGCCGGGAGCAGTTGGTTTCCTTCACTCCGCATGTGCGAGATGTATTTGCCCTGATATTTCGCCGCCACTTTGCAGAGCTCGATCAACTCCTCCGTCTTCGCATAAAACGCCGGCGGGTAAATCAACGACGAGCCGATCCCGAGCGCGCCCGCTTCCATCTCCTGACGAACCAGCTGGCGCATTTGTTCCAGCTGTTCCGGAGTCGGCTGCTTGTCTTCGAGGCCGATGACGAAGTCGCGAATCGTGGTCGCCCCTACGAACGAAGCGACATTGCACGAGATCCCCCGTTGCTCCAGATAGCGCAGATATTCTGAAAGCGTGTTCCACTTGATCTCGTACTTGATATCGCCCTGCTGACTAACCATCCGCTCCTTCATTCTGTCGTTGACCGGACCCATTGAGTTGCCTTCGCCCATGATTTCCGTCGTGACGCCCTCCCGAATTTCGCTTTGCGAGCGTCCGTCCTCGATCAGCGAGTCGGTGGACCAGGAAAGCATGTTGATGAAGCCGGGTGCGACCGCCATGCCCTTCGCATCGATCACGGTGTTTGCCCCCTCGCCCGGGAACGTGCCGAGCCCGACGATGTGATCGCCTCGAATGGCCACATCGATAACGCGCGGTTTTTCGCCGGTGCCGTCGTAAACCGTCCCGCCTTTGATGAGGACGT
>JBBRMO010000281.1:0-3397 GCA_038230815.1 Chthoniobacterales bacterium | reverse complement strand
CCGGAAGGAGCGGTGATAGCTGACCGCGGCCTGCCCGCAATTTGAGCAATAGCGCCCGGCTAATATCTGGCCGCAGTTCTCGCAATGGGTCAGCGGGTTCTCGTCTTTCTTCGGCTTCTTGCGCCATCTGAACCGCCGTTTCCGGCGATGGTCGTCGAGGGCGGAAGCGACTGAATCGCCGACGATGGCCTGCGATGTTTCATCTTCCATCGAGATTCGTTCCCAGGTTCATCTGAGTGCCGCCCAAACGCGATGAACGTCGTCGTGATCTTCGAAGGTCTGGAGAAACTCGCCGGTGTGGACGCGTTGCTCGTCGGTTAATTCCGGAAAATTCTTGGCGATGTAGCCGAACTCACTGGTCACGATTGTCCATCCATTGGCGGCGAGCCATTGGGAGACCGCATGCAGATCGCCACGCTCGGTGATGAAACGAGCGCCGGCTGTTCCTTCGGGAATATCGTCGTTCTGCGCCGGCGAAAGCGGCTCGACATTTTGCGCTCCGGCTTCGATCGCCGCCGCCTCGATGTCCGCGCCGGGATCGGGATGATGCGCATCCACGAGGCCGACGTGATCGAAAAGAAATTTGTTACTGCCCGGAGCGCCGAGCTGGCCGCCTTTCTTGAACAGCACCCGAATCTCTGGCGCGGTCCGGTTGTTATTATCGGTCAACACTTCGATGATCACCGGCACTTTGTTCGGCGCGTAACCTTCAAACACGACCTGTTCCATCACGAGTTTGTCGTCGCCGATTCCGGCGCCTTTCTTGATCGCGCGTTCGATTACGTCACGCGTCACGCTGGCCTTGCGCGCCTTATCGACGACCGCGCCCAGCCGCGGATTACCGGCGGGCTCAGGCCCGCCGAGTTTCGCGGCGACCATGATTTCTTTTACCAGCTTGCCGACAAGCTGACCTTTTTTTAGTCCGGCGACTTCTCGTTTAGCGTGGAGCCATTGGCGACCCATGAAAGTGGAAGTAACACGCGCGGTGTTGGCTAACAAGCATCGACCGCGACGTTCTCACAACGTATGGGCCCGGGGACTGTCGACCTGGCCGAGGAGCCTGCGGCTTCCCGCGCCAGAGGAAAATCGAGACCGTCAGAGAGGAGCGTGAAGACGCTTGTCATCCACAAAGCAAAATTCATACAGTGATGCCGTGATTTCCAAAAGGAAACTGTCGGCCCTGGGTAGCTTCGCATTCTCCCTGGTGGTTCTTCTCTGCGCCGCGGTCGAGGCGCCGGCGCAAAGTCCGACGCGTCTGGGGAACATCGCTACGCGAATGAAGGTATTGACGGCAGATAATGCGTTGATCGGCGGTTTTATCATTACGGGATCGGACCCCAAGAAGGTAATCATTCGTGGAATTGGGCCGTCGCTTTCGAAACCGCCGGTCAATCTCGCGGGAACGCTCGACGATCCCACCCTTGAACTGCACGACGCCAGTTCCACGCTGGCTTCAAATGACAACTGGCAGGACGACCCTGCTCAAGCGGCAGAGATCAACGGCAGTGGTATTCCTCCGAGCGATCCGCGGGAATCGGCCATCGTTAAGACCCTGGCTCCCGGAAGTTACACGGCGATCCTCCGCGGCAAGGGAACCAGTACCGGAATCGGCGTCGTTGAAGTGTATGATCTCTCTCCGGCGGCAAATTCGCAGCTGGCTAACATTAGCAGTCGCGGCTTCGTCGACACGGGCGACAACGTCATGATCGGCGGTATTATTATCGTCGGCAGCGGGACAAAACGCGTGATTGTGCGGTCGGCCGGACCATCCCTGCCCGTGGCCAACAACCTGGCTGATCCAACCTTGGAGCTATACAACAAGGATGGTGGGTTGATCGCGAGCAACGACAACTGGGTGGACTCGCCCGACAAGCAGGCCATCATCGACAGCCAGGTCGCCCCGACAAACAATCTCGAGCCGGCCGTTATCGCAACCCTTGCGGCTACGGCCCATACCGCCATCGTTCGCGGCAAGGGCGGCACAACCGGTGTCGCGACAGTCGAGGTTTATGCTTTGGCGGACGCCACTTCCACGCCGACCCCCACGCCCGCGCTTTTCATCGTCAACGGAGGGGACGCGACCCCGGCTAATTCCAGTGTCACTAAATCGAACCTGGATGGGACTGGAGGCACGAGTCTCGGGAATATCGGCGGTTTCCTCAATGGACCGCAGGGACTCGCGATCAATGCCGCGGCGGGAAAAATCTACGTCAGCAACGAGAGCGGCGATACCATTACTCAGTCAAACCTCGATGGTTCCAGCCCGGTCAACCTGACTTTCAACGGGCTCTTAAAAGGCCCCTATGGAATCGCGCTCGATGTGCCCGGAAACAAGATCTACATCGCTAATGGCGGTAACAACACCATTGTCCGGGGCGACCTCGCTGGCAACAATGCCACCAGCCTCGGCAATCTGGCCGGCCTCCTGAATATTCCTCAGGGGATGACCATCAACGTCTCGGGCAACAAGATGTATGTTGCCAATCAGAATAGCGCAATCATCCAGGCTAATCTCGATGGCTCTGCCCCTGCTTCCCTAAACTTCGGAGGACTTCTCGCGGGAACCATCCCATTGGATGTCGCAGTCGACGTGGCTGGCAACAGGATCTATGTCGTCGACTTTAACGGATTCCTTTTTAGCGCCGACCTCAACGGAAATAATGGCGCCAAGATCGGCAACCTCGGAGGGACCTTGATGGCGCCGCGCGGGATGGGGCTCGATGTCACGGGTGGCAAAATGTACATCTCCAACTCCACGAACAACACCGTGACGCGGGCCGATCTGCCCGCTGGAGCGAACCCCGTGGCCTTGACCATCACGACGCTGAATTCTCCCGCCGTGGTGGGGGTCTACCGGGCGCCCTGAGGCTCGGTGGCGGCAGCCGCCTCGGCTTTACCGGAGCCTGTTCTCAGTCGCGAAACAGGAAGAGAGCAGCGGTCCCGACCGCGCCGATCGCGAAGAGCGCGATATCGTTCGCGACGAAATATGGATACGCCATCAGGGCGAGCCCGAGAAACATCGGTTTCCAAACGTGCATCCGTTTCCCGTAAATGAACGCGACGAAACCGATGGAGCCAAAGAGCAATCCGCCGACTAAATTTGCGCCGCTGAAAACAGGCATCCGTTTTTTTGAGCTAATTCCGCGCCATTGCAGGGACTCCCGCCATGGCGTCCCAGGTTAGGGGGGCCAGCGCCAGTTCCTCGCAAAACTTGGTGATTGACCCTCGTTGCGTGGCGCTGCCACGATCCCCTCTTCGAAAACAATCAACCGAAGAACGAAATGGCTTCGAAATATCTCAAAACGAAAAGCCCCGAGCTTCTTATTCGCGAGTCGGAAGCGCCTGAGCGGCTGATGAAGCGCTCATTAACCGCGTTCGATCTCACCTGTCTCGGGAT
>JBBRMO010000280.1:0-3399 GCA_038230815.1 Chthoniobacterales bacterium | reverse complement strand
GGCGGCCTCTGGCACGGGGCGTCGGTGAATTTCATTATCTGGGGCGGGTTACATGGCGGCATGCTGGCGTTCGAGCGGAGCCAGGGTCGCCAGGGTTTCTACCACAGTTTGCCGCGACCTCTTCGGATCGCTTTCACCTTCCTCATTGTTTTGCTCGGCTGGGTTTTCTTCCGGGCGGCGGACCTGCCGCGCGCTCTTGAATATTTCGCCAGCATGTTCGGCTTCGGCCACGCCCAACCGGGCGCCGTCCTTCTCGGCGGGATTCTTTACAAACCGTACTACCTGCTCTCCATCGCCGCCGCGGGGCTGGTTGTCTGGGCGGGAAAACAAACCTGGGATTGGACCCAGCGCATGACGTTGCCCAAAACCGCGCTCTGTTTCGCGCTCGGGTGGCTCGCGTTGGTCGTGCTCGCGACCCAGGAATACAACCCTTTTATCTATTTCATTTTCTAGTGAGACCTAACGAACGACAATCTTACCAGGCGGTCACGCTGCTCCGGGTAGCGCTGGCGTCTCGCCAAAACGATCTTTCGGGAAAGTTCGCGAAGGCGGGACCGCCATCGCCAACCCGCGAGAGGCGCGCGCTCCCCAGGCATTTTGGTCGCGATCTCTGACCAAGGAACTCCACCGTGTCTCACGAACCTAATCTTCCAGTCGGCGGCGATGAGCCGCTCAATCCAACCCATTCGCTCCCGCGCTACAGCGAGCCGACGCCGGAAACACACCGGAAGGTTTCGCGCGAAGAAGAGGCGGAACTGGCGCTCAAGAACTCTTCCTTCGTCGGCGGTTCCCAACTGCTGCTCATTTTGCTCTTCGTTTTCACCATCCTCTCGATTCCGACCATTCAGTTTGCCTATGAGATTCGGATACCTCGGGCGGAACGCCGACTTGGGACTTTTAATCTCTACAAAGCCTATCCGGCTTGGAAGAAGATCCGAGCGGTCCGCGGCGCGAGAGATTTATGGCACCTCCTCCCGCGCGCCGCAGAGCTGAAGACCGCCGAAAAAGAACTCGAGACTGAATCGGTGGTTTCCGAGTGGCTTCTGCCGCGCGTCCAATCGTTCCTCACCACAAAACTCGGCGCCGGCAACGAGCAGGTCTACCTCGGGCGCGCCCGCTGGCTCTTCTACAGGCCCGACGTCGATTACGTCACCGGGCCGCCGTTCCTGGATCCGAAAATTGCGACCCGCCGCGCCCATGCGGCGGCGGTGCAATCAGACCCGCTCAAGGCGATCGTGGATTTTCGCAGCCAGCTCGCGACGCGTGGCATCGAGCTCATTGCCGTGCCCATTCCGATGAAGCCTGGCGTCGAAACCGACGAGCTGTCCACCCGAGCCGAATCAAACGCCGTTCTCCAAAATGCGTCGTTCGATGAATTCAAAGCGCGACTGGGAAAAGCCGGCGTACGCATTTTCGATCCCGGCCCGTTGCTGGCTCAACGCAAAGCCACAAACGGAAATGCACCTCTTTATCTGGAAACCGACACGCACTGGCGCCCGGAAACAATGGAGTTCATCGCAGACAATCTCGCGGCGGTCATTGAGACGCGAGGGACGCCTCCGACGCCTCTGGGTGAGCGAGCCGTTGCCGGCGTCGGAGACATTGCCCGCATGCTGAAGCTGCCGGACCTGGCTCACGCCTATCCGCCACAAACGGTAAAGATTCATGAAGTCACGACGGACAATATGCCGTGGCGGGCATCGAAAGACGCGCAGGTTTTGCTGCTCGGCGATAGCTTCTCCAACATTTTTTCGCTGGCCGCGCTCGGCTGGGGTGAGTCTGCGGGGCTGGCCGAGCATCTCAGCCATGCGCTCGGGCGCCCGCTCGATTCCATCCTGCGAAATAGCGACGCCGCGTTCGCCACGCGCGAAATCCTGAGCCGCGAACTGGCCCGCGGCCGTGACCGACTGGCCGGTAAGAAACTGGTGATCTGGGAATTTGCCGCGCGCGAGCTGGCGTTCGGAGATTGGAAGATGCTCCCCATGAAACTCGGCCAACCCGTGCCCGCGAAATTCTTCGTGCCGAAGCCGGGCGAGCCAGTCACCGCCAGTGGCACCGTCGAAGCCATTTCGAATGTCCCTCGTCCCGGCTCCGTTCCCTACAAGGACCACATCCTCGCGCTCCACCTGACCGATCTGAGCATCGACGGCCGCGAGGAGGCCCCTGGCACCGAAGCTTTCGTTTATGCCGAGAGCATGCGCGACAACGTCCTGACCGGCGCGGCATACCTGCGACCAGGCGACCACGTGACCCTGCGTCTCCGCGCCTGGACCGACGTCTCCGACCAATTCGAGAAAACAAACCGCAGCGAAATCGACGATCCCGCCGTGCAACTCGAGGAGCCCTGTTGGGGCGAGCTGAAATAGGTGGATCGAGGGCTCCGCCTCTCGATGTTTTTCAGGGCGGCTGTGCCGCGACTGTTTGCCCTTGAGCGGCGGAGCGCTCGATCCACTGCTGAAAGTCCACCCGCACCTTGCAATTTAGGCGACCCCGTGCTCAATAAGAGACCGCTCGTCCGGCTTTGGGTGCGACCCCCTGCCAAAGCCACGACCGGACAACCTTATTTGCCATGTTTTTTCTTTGTCTCGCTCAAACGCCTGCCGCCTCCCCGAGTGGCGCTGGCTCAGGACTCCTGGGAATGCTCCCGTTCGTTTTCCTCATCGTCATCATGTATTACGTGATGATTCGTCCCCAGATGCGCCGGCAAAAGGAGCAGGTGCGTTTAGTTTCCGCCCTGAAGACCGGCGATCGTGTCGTTACCTCCTCCGGTATTCACGGCCTCATTTCCAACGTGAAGGAAACAACGGTGATCGTGAAGGTCGCTGACAACGTGAAATTGGAAATGGAAAAGACCGCCGTCACCAATGTCGTGAAGACGACGGGCCCGTCGCCCTCCTAAATCCCAGCCCTCCCAAAATAAGAAATGAGTCCCGTTTCCATGTTCTTCGTCGAGCTCGTGTGGCTCGCCCTTTTTTGCTGGTATTTCGCCACTGATTACGGAACGCGGAAGCGCGTTCTCGCGCTGGCCCTCGTCATTATCGCGGTCGGGCTCAGCTTGGTGATGATCTACCCGCCGGAGAAGAAGATCCAGCTCGGCCTCGACATCAAGGGCGGGACCTCGTTCCTGATTAAATTGCAGCAGACCGACAAGGAAATCACCCCGTCGATGCTCGATCAGGCCGTCGAAGTGATCCGCAAACGAGTCGATTATTTCGGAGCGGCCGAACCGATCATTAGCCCGGTGGGCAAGGACCGGATCCTGGTTCAAATCCCTGGACTGACCGCAGAAAAAATCCAGGAAGCGCGTCAGCAACTTTCAAAGGTCGCGAAACTTGAGTTCCGGATGGTTTATCAGGATAACGGCGACCGTCTCCGCGCCATCGACGCCGGCACGGATGT
>JBBRMO010000279.1:0-3416 GCA_038230815.1 Chthoniobacterales bacterium | reverse complement strand
TCAAGGCCGGCGCGGCCTCCGGGATTGTCTTCAAATGAAGGTAACCGCGAAACCCGTGGTCTTGTCGCAGGGTGCGCGCGACCGCGATGACCTGTTCCATCGTGTAATCGGGATTCCGAATGATTCCCGAACTCAGGAACAAGCCTTCAATGTAATTGCGCCGGTAAAAATCGAGGGTTAGTCGCACAACTTCATCCGCCGTAAACCGGGCGCGAGGCACATCGCTTGAAACGCGATTGATGCAATAAAGGCAGTCGTAAACACAGTAATTCGTGAGAAGGATTTTCAGGAGGGAGACGCAACGACCATCCGGGGTATAGCTGTGGCAAATCCCAGCTCCAGTGGTCGAACCGAGGCCGCCAGAGGTTCGCGAGTTCCGCTTCGTCGTTCCGCTGCTCGCGCAGGAGGCGTCGTACTTGGCCGCATCGGCCAGGATCGCGAGCTTCTTGGTCAACTCCATCGCAGATTCTACACACAGTTTCCGGGGCGCGCCCAAAAATGTTCGACTGAACATAGATCCCGTCGAGGATTTTCTGGCCCCCAGCTTCTTTTGGATTACGATCCCGGGCTATGTTCCGCCTTGATTACTGGCTTGTGGCGGGCGGCGGCGCCCTCGGCAGCGTTGCGCGCTACTGGCTTTCCGGCGTGATCGGGCGGCGTTTCGGCGAAACGTTCCCCTACGGCACCCTCCTCGTAAACGTGAGCGGTTGTCTCGTGATCGGCTTCTTCGCGACCTACACCGGATTGGAAGGTCGACTACTCGTTAGGCCAGAGTGGCGCCTCGCTTTCATGGCCGGGGTGTGCGGCGGTTACACGACTTTTTCTTCTTTCAGCCTCCAAACTTTGAACCTCACCATGGAGGGCGACTGGTTCCGTGCCGCCGCAAACGTAATCCTCTCTGTCGTCCTCTGCCTCGGCGCCGTCTGGCTTGGACATCTCTGCGCCGCCGCGATGAGCCGCTAACTTTTCATGTTCACTCTCCAAACCCCGCGGCTCCTCCTGCGCTCTTTCGCAGCCGAAGACCTCGATGTGATGGCGGAAAAGAATTTCATGAGGTTCGCGCCCGGCCTTTTTTCGCGAAAACAAACGCCGGGGTTTCTCGACAAAATGCGCCCTCGCGATCGCACCAAACTCTCGTCACAATTTGGCGTGATTTTTCGCGAGGATAATCGCCTCATCGAATACTGCGGCTCCTTTCCGCAGGTCGTGGATGACATCGAAGAGCTGGAGATTGGTTACCGGCTCGACCCCTTTTGCTGGGGCCGGGGCCTCGCCACTGAGGCGGCGCGCGCGATTCGCGATCACGACTTCCAGGATCTCCAACTACCCCGCCTGATTTCACTTATCCATCCCGAGAATGTCGCGTCGCGCCGCGTCGCCGGGAAAAAAACGGAATGACGCCGAAAAAAGAGACAGTCTTTCGCGGTTTACCTACGATCGTATTTGGCGCCCGGACTGCGCCACGAAACAGCCGCTAATGGAAATTCCTCACGAAGCCACTCTTCTCCGGATCTTCATCGGAGAGAGCGACCGCTACGAGCACCGCCCGCTCTACGAAGCGATCATATTAAAAGCGCGCGAAATGCACCTGGCCGGCGCCACCGCCCTGCGCGGCCCGGTGGGCTTCGGCAAATCGAGCCGGATGCATACCTCAAAAATTCTCCGGCTCTCCATGGACCTTCCGATGATTATTGAGATCGTGGACAGTGAAGAAAAGATTCAGAGTTTCCTCCCCATTCTCGACGGCATGATCACCGGCGGACTGGTGACGATGGAAAAAATCCGCGCCCTGCATTACCGCGGCGCGGTTAGCGGTGACGCTCGATGAATTCTTTCGCCAGGGCGCGATAGGCGCGGGCACCGGTCCCATTCGGGTCGTGTTCGAGAATTGATCTTCCGAAACTGGGTGCTTCGCTCAGGCGAACTGAGCGGGGGATGACGGTGTCGTAAACGCGCTCGCCAAAGTGCTCGCGAACATCGGCGACCACCTGGGCGCTGAGATTGGTGCGGCTGTCGAACATCGTCATGACGATGCCGCCGATCTCGAGCCGGTCGTTGGCGCCGGAATGACGCACCTGCTCTATAATGCGAACGATTTTGACCAGCCCTTCGAGGGCGAAGTATTCGCATTGGATTGGCGTAAGCAGTTCGTCGGCGGCGGCAAGTGCGTTCGTCATCAGGATGCCGAGCGAGGGCGGGCAATCGAGGAGAACGAAATCAAACGTGTTATCGGAACGGAGCGGGGCCAGAGTTTCGGCCAGGCGGGTGAGATGATTGTCGAGCCGGGCGATTTCTATTTCGGCCCCGGCGAGGTCGAGGTCGGCCGGAACGATGAAAACGCGCTCGACTCGGGTGGGCAGAATTTTATCCGCGATCGCAGCAGAGCCGAGAAGGGGATCGTACAGGCTCTCGCCCTCCAGTTCCTGCAAACCGAATGAGCTGGTCGCGTTCCCCTGAGGATCGAGATCGATGAGAAGCACGCGCAAACCCTGCTCAGCCAAAGCGCAGCCGAGATTGACTGCCGTGGTCGTTTTTCCCACCCCGCCTTTCTGATTCGCGATCGCGACGATCTTCATGCGAATTTCCGAAATCATCCGGGAACAATCTGGGTGCGAAGTTCGAAAGTCCTGCGCCCATCCTCTTCTTCCCACAGCAAATGATCGGGATCAGGCAGCATTTCGGTCACCTCGAGTTCGCCCGCCTTCGTCAGCCAGCCATGAAAAACTTCGAGGAACAAATAACTCTCGAGATCGATGTAAACCGGCTTGGTATCTTTATCTCGACCTTCAGCGCCGCTCCGGCGAAGCGCCTGTTCACTGGGCCGAATGTAGATGTGGCGCGGCCAGCCCCTGGTCGCGCGCAAGCGCTCAATTGCCGTGACCAGGTGGCGCGAAACGCCGGTGTAATTGCCGGCCGGCAATTCCTCCAGCGTCACAGTCCACGAGCGGCGTTGCACAATCACTTTGCCGCAACGTAACCGGGGCATGTGGGGCGTGCGCCCAAACAGAAATGGATGGAAACCGAGCGGAATTACCCAGGCGCGAGCGAACGACCCGAGGTATTCGCGGGAATCGCGCGTGCGCAAACCAACGTCGCCGCTGGTTTCATCGGCAAACACTTCGATTTCAGCCGGTGGAATGACACGCCACCGCGGATCGCCTCGCTGCGTAGAAACGAAACTCGTCAGGCCGGGCATGGCATCGAACACGCGCACGGCCGTTGTCGCGGTGAAATCGATCGCGAAAAAACCGAAATGAAAAGTCGGCCGGCCTTTGGTGGTGCTCGCGAGCGCCTGGCCCAGCCCCTCCTTGTCGGGGCAGGCCCAGTAGAAGCCGTGGTGCAGGAGCGCGACCGGCGGATGAAGCTCGGCCAGGATCCACTCGTATTCGCCCCTGTCGACCTGGCCCACGGACTTC
>JBBRMO010000278.1:0-3417 GCA_038230815.1 Chthoniobacterales bacterium | reverse complement strand
GGGGCATTCAACAACGCGCTTTCTGTGGACAAATTCCTGTTCCGTGTTGAGCAGGTTTACGAGAAGAGCGTCGAGGGGACGTTGGAGGCGAAAAACGACAACAACTTTACAAACTGTCGCGCCCAGGTCCAGCTCAAGAGCACAGACGACACTTCCAGGAATGCTGATGGAAGCGTTTCCTACCAGGTGGATGTCAGCAACATGCAGTCCTTGCTGAACGGGCCATCCCCGCTCTACGTCCTCTACGTTGCCCCTAGAAATGAACTTCGCTTTGCATGGGCGCACGATGAGCGGCGCCGACTGGATCAGGAACTCCCTAAATGGGAAGGCCAAGGCGAGGTTACGATTCGCTTTTGCGACGTCCTCACGCCGGATCGCCTGCCGGAGATTCACACCCGCATCTATCAGGAGGCACGGCTCAACAGGCGCATCCATGAAACGCTCGTCCGAAGCACGGAAGCGGAACAGGTGACCGTCCGCATCGACAAGGAGACGCTCGCGAGCACCGACCCGAAGGAAGTGAAAGAGCGGCTTCTCAAAAGCGGAACGTCCATCGTCGCTGCGGGATTCGCCCAGGAGGCAAGCGACTTGTTCGATATGCTGGACTCGCAAACAAAGAGGGACCCGCGGCTATTGATGGTGAAAGCCTATGCGATGTTTTCGCTCGACAGGTGTGATGCGGCACTGGGCTATCTCCGTGAAGCTCGCATCGGACTCACATCGCTCTCTGTGGAGGACAAGTGGTTTCTCGAAGATCTTAGTCTCTCGTGTGACTTCCGACTCGGCCGCATTTCAAAGGCCGACTATCTCGCGAAGGAGGAGCAACTCGGGAACGACCGCCCCGGCGTCTTTGGGCTCCTCAACCGGTTGGAGGTGCTGCGGCAACGGCATTTGGCAGAACGCAATCACGACACCCGCCGTCGCTTGCGCGACGAACTGAATCAATTGGTTGCCGAAGTAGAGAAGACACATACGAACCACCCGATCGCCGTCATCAGTGCGCGGATAACGAAGAGCTATGCTCAAGGTCAAGACATTGTCCTTGAGCATGTCCGGAATATCGGAATGATCACGATGACGATGATGACGGGCCACGACGCCGAGGAAGACTTGAGGAACGAATACGATCGGTTTTCACTGGAGTGGAAGGCGTGGCTCAAGGCCATGGAGGAATTGCGAACGCAGGCCGCAGGCATGATGCACCCGGTTCTCCTAGCCGATGCCCTGTATGTTCGGTCGGCGGTGTTAGAGCACTACTTCGTCAACGTGCGTGCACTTTCCCGAAAGCCTCTCTCAACGGAACTCACCGACACGGCTCGCTCGACGATGCAAGATGTGGAACAGGCGATGGAGATTTTCAAGGCCCTCGGCTGCCTCGAAGCCGAACTGCGGGCACGGGTCTTATTAGCCGATCTCTTCGAAGTGACCGGGCATGAGTCGGCCGCGATTGCTCTCGCTCAGGGCGTGCTCCCGATCGCCGAGGCGATGGGGTATGACCAGATTGCGGACAATGCCAAACGGCACGTGGACCGCCAAACCCCGATGGCGATTCTTTTGCGCCAGCTCGACGCCGAAGCGGACAGGGACGACGATAGCATTCTAGCGGGTTATTCGCCGGAAGAATTGGAAAGGCACTGCGAAGTGATCGTCGAAGCCCACCGCGTACCAAAGGACCGAACACCGAATGTGGTCGAGGACTCTCGTGCGATGCAAGCAGCAGCGCAGGAGCGACTGAGTTGGTGCCAGCATCTTGCTCTTCTTTCGCACAAAGAGCATGAGAAACGTCCCGAGACGCTGTACCGTGAGGTGCCGCCGCACATTTGCGTCTGCACACTTCATGGCTATGAGTCCGCGGAAGGGACAACGGATTGGCGTCGACTCATCGCGGCCTTCAAACAGGACTTCTGTGCCGCTTGCAAAGATCGGGCTCCAAAGAAAGTGCCATTTACTTAAGCGCGCTCCAGTCCGACACGTCGAATGAATTCGCGTCAAAGCGTTGGCTGCTCCGGTCCGCCACACGTCCGCCACACCGAAGTTTCAAGTACGCGGTTTGGGGACGCGTCGGTCGATGCGTTAATCCGGCCCTTGCCGGGAGCGAAATCGCCGCATGCAATGTCACTTCTGCAAGCGATCAATGAAGTCTTGAAAGGAAACCGAGTAAAGCGTGAGCCGCTCCCAGCGGTCGAGCGATTGCCGGATGCTTGGCTGGTCGAAGGATAGAACGAAACGAACGGTGCGGGACGCTTCGTCGAGTTCTTGGGTCCCCATGGCCCGATCTCCGTAAATGGCAAAATCGCGCAGCAGATCGGGTTCGTTTGCCAAGTCGGACTCCCGTATCAGCGAAACAACGATGCCGTGCCCTTGTTGTTCCACGAGCCATTCAAGGATGCCCGTCGTCGGCATTTTTTCGTCGAACGGCCAAAGTTCGTCGGGCAGAATGTGAACTCGCTCGATACGGAATCCTCGCACTATTAACTCATAGTTGAGTTGGATGCTTTGGCGTCCTGGTGCATCATTCCAGTATTCATTGGTTCGCACCCAGGCGACGGAGTAATAGGTCTTCACACGCATCGTTTCAAGCACGCGTTGATAGGCCGCTCGCCAGGTTTCGGTGCCCTCGAAGACGATGTGCCCCTTCGCAAGTGTTGCCATGTCGGCGGCTGCCGATTCGATCCGGTGCCCAGCCAATTCGAGGAACAACCGATCGCGATGTTGAACGACGGTCGTCAACGACTCCGCCATCTTTTCGTAACCAGCGAAAAAGCCGGGCTCCCGCGATAACGCGAACGGCACGGGCAACATCCGCAGAGCTTCGCGAAAATCTCGCCGAGCCGTTTTTTGTTCGTGAAATTCCGCGACCCCCAAGATTGCACAGAAGCTAATGAGAAAACCCAATAAGGCCATCTGGGCCGGTTCATTGGCGACGCAAGCGAACACCAAGAACGCAAGTCCCCCCGCGAAGGCATATCCCAGGGACGAACTCACGGAGGGCGAAAACTTGCGGGTGCTCAAACTCATGGGAATCCTCAGTCAAATGATGATCCTTTCGATTTCATCGAGGGTAATCTTGTCGCCGGTTCGGTCGTAAAGCATCGTGGTCCTCGGCGATTCATGCGCGGCGATCGCCTGTGCATTCTCGATCGTGCCGCCGTTTTCCAAAAATGTCGTTATGCCGGTGGCCCGAAACGTGTGGCAGCACGTGGACGAAGGGAGGCCGGTCACCTTCGCCCGCCGCTTGATCATCCGGAGAACGTCGTTCTCGGTCATTTTCTTGGCCGTGAGCAAGCGTTTCGGCCCGATCGACCGGAACAGTGGTTCTTTGAGTTTCTCCGCATTTCCCGCAGCGTTCATATAGGCATCCAGATACATTTCGAGATTATGATGCGCCGGCACCTCGTGACGTTTCCCGCCTTTTTC
>JBBRMO010000277.1:0-3422 GCA_038230815.1 Chthoniobacterales bacterium | reverse complement strand
TTTTACCGCTACGCCCATGTCGTCCGCTATCAGGCGTACGCTGGTCTCCGCAATGAGATTGCGCGCACGTACATCGGCGTGATGTGGTGGCTGCTCGAGCCGACCCTCCACGCCCTGACGCTCTATGTGGTGTTCGGCATGCTCCTCCATTCCAAGCGGGCTGACTTTCTGCCGTTCCTGCTGGTAGGCACTTTTTCCTGGCAATGGTTTGCCGGCTCCGTCATGACCGCCGCGAGTTCGATCGTCGCCAAAGCCGGGGTCATGCAACAAGTGTACCTGCCGAAGATCGTCTTTCCGGTGGTGAGCGTGCTGAATAACACCTGGAAATTCCTGTTCGCCTTCGCGGTGTTGATCGTCTTCGTTTCCCTCGCCCATGCCCCGCCGACCTGGGCCTATCTCGCGCTGCCGGCTGTGATTGCTGTGCAATTCCTACTGAACCTCGCGATTGGCGTGCCCTTGGCCGCCTGGATTCCGTATTTCCGGGACGGCACTACGGTGATCAGCGCCCTGCTCCTGCTGCTGAGTTTCGTTTCGGGAGTCTTCTTTTCGATCGACCAGGTGCCCCCTGAATATCAATTGGCCATGCGTCTCAACCCGATGACGATTCTCATGTCCTCCTACCGTGAAATCATGTTGAATGGCGCCTGGCCCGAGTGGCCCCCGCTGGTCGCGCTGGCGGCCGGCTCATCGCTTGCGCTCGTGGCCGGGTTTTTCGTGCTCGACCACCTCGACCTTTCGCTCCCAAAAGCCGCGACCTAATTGCCGCAACAGTGATGTCGCATCCCGTCCAGACTCGCCCTGTCATCACCCTGCAAAAGGCCGGGGTGTGCTACCGACTCAAACGAAAGATCGCCGGCAGCAACCGATTCTGGGCGCTCAACGAGATCAGCCTCGAGGTCCGCAAGGGCGAGACGCTCGGCATCCTCGGCTCGAATGGGGCGGGCAAAAGCACGTTGATGAAACTAATGGCAGGCATTGTCGCGCCGGATCGCGGCACCGCCTGGCGTGATCCGAACGAAAATATCACGCTCCTTTCGCTTGGGGTCGGATTCGAAAGCAATCTGACCGGCCGCGAAAACGCGATCCTCAGTGGTCTTCTCCTCGGCTTGCACCGCCAGACGATCGACAAGCGGCTCGCCAAGATTCGTGACTTCTCCGAACTCGGCGAATTTTTCGAACAACCCGTCTACATGTACTCCAGCGGCATGTTGGCCCGCCTCGGATTTTCCGTGGCGATGGAGGTTCATCCCGATGTGTTGCTACTCGATGAGGTGCTCTCGGTCGGCGACCACTCTTTCCAGGAAAAATCCGCCGATGCCATTCGTGGCCTGATGGTGTCGGATCGGACGGTCGTGCTGATCTCGCATGATATGACCACCATCGCAGCGCTGTGCGATCGGGCGGTGTGGATCGATCGAGGCTCGACCCGGGCCGAGGGAACGGTCGAAGAGGTTTCGGCGCAGTACCTCGCGTGATGGACGCGAGCTGTCGTCTCCCGCGCATGAAATTCTCGATTGTCATTCCGTCGTTTCAACAGGCGGAGTTTCTGCGCGCAACCCTCGAAAGCGTGTTGACGCAGGACTACCCGGACCGGGAAATCATCGTGCGGGACGGCGGGAGCACGGATGGCTCGGTCGAGATTCTGCGCGAACTCGGACGCGACGGCGCGTTTCGCTGGATCTCCGAACCGGATGGCGGCCAGGCCGCCGCCATCAATCTCGGCCTCCGCGAGGCAACAGGAGAGGTCCACGCGTATTTGAATTCCGATGATGTGTATTACCCGGGCACACTTCGGCGGGTAGCGGAATACTTCAGAGCTCATCCGGATTGCCTCGCGCTTTACGGAAATGCCGACCACCTTCATCGTGACGGGTCGCTCATGGAACCGTATCCGGTGGAAGCGTGGGACTATCGGCGCCTGCAAACCGCCTGCTTTCTCTGTCAGCCCGCCGTTTTCTGGAGACGCGAGGTAGAGGAACGTTTTGGCGTCTTCGATCCCGCGCTGCATTTTTCGATGGATTACGACTACTGGATGCGCGTCGGGAAGGAGATCGGGTTTTATCATCTGGACGGTCCGCCACTGGCGGGCTCGCGCCTGCACTCCGATACCAAGACGCTGAGTCAGCGCGTGCCGGCGCATGGGGAGTATCTGCAAGTCGTATTGCGTCACGACGGCGAAAGGCCGGCCATCATGAGATGGCTGCGCATCCTCGCGGAACTGCAGCTCGCCTCGGTGACACCGCGTCCGGCCACGCGATTTCGCCGCGCCGCGACTTACGTGAAATTTCTCTTAGCTGCCGCGTGGAAATTTGGCGTGCCCCCGGGGTCAGACCTGTTCGCCGAAGCCAAGGCGGCTCTTCTGAAGCGTAAGATGTGAGCGGGCCCCGAGTTCTTAGCCCGCTACGCCCCGATATCGGGCGCGCCGAACCGGAGTGCCAAATATTTCCGAACGGTGAGTTCGGGTTCGAAGCCGACCAGGCCGAGCGAGCGCTGAGTTTCGGCGGATAGCAGGGTGGCGCGGCGGCGGCGTTCGACGAACTCCCTGGCCTTCTGCCAGGCGGCAAGCTCAGCCGGGTTCGGAAGGGGGGAAATAAGTGAGGAATTGCTCCCGTCATTCTTGTGATAGTAATCACCGACGACCCGGTCACTAAATACCAAGGGGTACTTCGCGGCCGAACGAATCAGAAAATCGTAGTCTTCCATCCGGCAGAGACTCTCTTCGAAGTACAAATCGTCCGGCTCCATTCTTTGGCGGTCGATGACGAAACTGTGGATCGGGCAGAAATTCTCGCGGAACAAATCCGCCAAACCCTGACCATCGTAGAAGAATTTGCGATTCGTGGTGATCAAGGCGTCGTCAAAGACATCCTTGTTCTTGATCGCAATTTTCCCGAGCGCGATGGCCGCCTTTGCATTGCTGAAAAGGTCAATCAGGTGGCTGTAGCCATCCGGATGAATCACGTCGTCATAGTCCAGAATCGCGAGGTACCGCCCCTTCGTGTTTGCGAGGGCAAAATTGAGCAAAGCGGATCTCGCGTCGGGTGGCCCCGGTTCCGCGTAGTTCAGAAAGCGAAATTCCACCCCGGCTTCCAACGCAAAGGTGGGGACCAATGCTTCACGCAGGGCATCCGTTTGCGGCGCGGAAAAACGTTGCGTAACAATATTCACGCATAAAGGCTGACGATCCGCGCAGATCACCGAAAGGACCGCGTGCCGTAACTCCGACGGACGTTCCGGATCGTGGATCCTGAGCACAACATCGAGCCGATCCGGGGCAGCCATGCGGTCGGGAAAGGGGCGTTCGTTCATGGCTGCCATCGAACCTTGGAAAAATGAAATCCATGGTCAAAGTCACAAACCCAACCCGGTGATCCAATAACTTTGACGCCGGAAAGCGGGGGAAGAGGCGCCCCCGAGGCAAG
>JBBRMO010000276.1:0-3431 GCA_038230815.1 Chthoniobacterales bacterium | reverse complement strand
CTCGATCCTGGGCAAGGTGGCGCTGGTGATCCGAGTGATGTCGCTTTTCACGGTGGGCGCCGGCGTGATTGTACTCGCGAGCACGATCTGGAGCGGGCGGTATCAGCGTCTCCAGGAAAGCATTTTGCTGCGGACCCTGGGCGCGTCGCGGATGCAAATCTGGAAGATTCTCTGTGCGGAGTATTTCCTGCTTGGTTTGTTTGCCAGTCTGACGGGAATAGTTTTGGCGGTGGGAGCAAGCTGGGGTTTGGCGAAGTTTGTTTTCAAACTCGGCTATGCGCCCTCGTTGTGGCCGCTTTTCGTGGCGGCTGGCGCCGTTTCGTTGCTGACGGTTGCCGTGGGATTGATCGCGAGTCGAGGCGTCGGGAGCGCGCCGCCATTGGAAATCCTCCGCGCGTCAGCAGAATAACTGTAGCCTCGCTGCTCTGTCGGTGCCTCTGAGTCGAGCGATTGCCATGGGCGTTGACGGGGAACCGGATACCCGGGTAGCTTCCAACGACGCGATGAAGAGGCGATCTTTTGCCTGAACCCTGAGACTAATCGCGGGTTTGCGGGCGCGTTCTTCGAACACGGCGCGAAGATCCTGGGCACCGAATTTCGCCACGTCGACGCCGTAGACGGAGGCGTTAAACGCACGAATCGCCGGCAAATAATAGACGGCATATCCTTCATGAAGGGCTGCCAATAATTGCTGCTCGGAGAGGAGGTAGACAAAAAGAGTGTTCCCAGCGGCGGCATCGGGAAACATCACGTCGATTTGCGGTTCCCAACCCCCGACCAGGATGACATTTCGGCCCTGCAGGGTCCGCGAGAATTGCACCGGATTCTTAATGTTCTCGATTGTCTGCAATCGTGACGGCTAGTGCTGGAACGACGTATCTATTCTGCAATCGGGAATTCACCGCTGCCTGGAGATGTGCTGGCTTAAAAAATTCGAGGGCGCACCCGGCGATGACACTCAGGATACCGACCCCCCCGATGGTTCCCCAAACCTCAATCGTTCCGCGGTTCAAGACTGTACGCCAATCAGGTCGCCCATGGCTCTCATAGAAAGTAAAGAAACCGCCATCAAGGAACGGCACGCGGGACGCGAGCACGATTGCAATAAGACCAAGGAAAAGCAGAACGCGCTTTGTCCAAGGCGAGAAGGTTATCAAAGGGGAACTCCAGAATTCGCGGCGCGGTGGTTACCGCGCTAACGCCGTGGTCGATCTGGCGGCTGAAGCGACTTCAGTTCAGTCCTGCTTAGCGGCCGCCAATGGGCGCGTGGGAGATCGCCGAGACGGAGCCGACCGATCCGAGTCCGGACGAGTTTTTTGACTTCGTAGCCGACAGCAAAAAACATCCGGCGAATCTGGCGATTGATGCCCTGCCGCAGAACAACGCGGAGACGCGTCGGTTTGATGGAATGGACCAGATCGATCCGCGCGCGCTGGCCGTCGAGCATGATGCCCTTTTGTAATTTGGCCACGAGCGCCGGGTCCCACGGATGATCGAGAATGACCTCGTACTCCTTTTCAATCTTGTAACGAGGATGAGTGAGTCGCTGGGCCAGGTCGCCGTCGTTAGTGAGCAGGAGGAGACCTTCCGTCTGGGCGTCGAGTCGTCCGATATTAAACAGGCGCGGCAAATGGGGCGGCAGAAGATCGAAAATGGTGTCGCGCGCATTCGGATCGCTCCGGGTCGAAACGAAACCGGCCGGTTTATGCAGCATGATGTCGAGCCGGCGCTCACCGTGGACGAGTTTGCCCCCGACCTTGACATGATCGCGTTCCGCGGGCTGCGCGCTGAAGTCGGTGCAAACCCGGCCGTTGATCGTCACGCGGCCCGTGGCAATCAATTCATCGCAATGGCGCCGCGAACCCAGCCCGGCGGCGGCGAGAAAACGGTTCAGGCGCATGGTTAAACTGTAGGCGGGATCGTCGATCCCGGCGAGAAGCAGGGGGGCGCGAAATCTGGCCGGGATCGGCGATCCCGGCTCCAGCTTGTGCTAAACGTCCGGCTTGGTCTTCGGAAGGCCGATGACTTTCATGCCTTCCTTGAACTGGCCGCGCTTTTTCAAAAGCTCAACGCGCTCGAAACGCTTTAGGACGTTCCGCTTCGTTGTTATGGTGCTGGCTCCTTTGAGACTGCGATGTTGCGACATAAATGCTCCTGTTCTTCCGGGAAATTGAGAGCGGGGAGGTTACAACGCGGGGCCGAGATTTCAACCCTGTTTGTTGGCACTTCGCTCCTCTGGAAAACAGGCAGCCCCTCCGAAATTCCAGGCTCCAAGCTCCAAGCTCCAGGGAAACTTCAAATTCCAGGCTCCGAGCACAATAGTTTTTCGATTTGGATCCTGGTGTTCGGAGCTATCCGTCTTCAGGGGGTGCGATGCTCGGGGAAAAGACGGAGAATACTTTCCTCGCTGGCCTCACAGATCCCGCGCTCGGTAATCAGGCCGGTCACAAACTGCCGCGGCGTCACGTCGAATCCAAAGTTCGCCGCCGGACTGCTCTCGGGAGTCACGCGCACTTCGATCCGCTCGCCCGCATACCAGCCATCCGCGTAGTTCACTTCCTCCGAGCCGCGCTCCTCGATCGGGATCTCTTTGACACCGTCCCGCATCTTCCAGTCGAACGAGGAGGATGGCAGCGCCACGTAAAACGGCACCGCGTTGTCCTTCGCGGCGAGCGCCTTGAGATAGGTGCCGATCTTGTTCGCCACGTCGCCCGTGTAGGTGGTGCGATCGGTGCCGACCATGACAGCGTCCACTTTTCCCCGCTGCATTAAATGGCCGCCCGCGTTGTCGGCGATGACGGTATGGGGCACCCCGTGCTCGCCGAGTTCCCAGGCCGTGAGCTTCGATCCCTGGCTGCGCGGCCGGGTTTCGTCCACCCAGACGTGGACCGGAATTCCGGCGTCGTGCGCCGCATAGATCGGCGACGTCGCCGAACCGTAATCGACAAAAGCGAGCCAGCCGGCGTTGCAGTGCGTCAGAATATTGACCGTGGCGCCGGCTTTTTTCTCGCTCAGGTTCCGGATCAACTCGACGCCATGCTCGCCGATGCGCCGGCAGTGCTCCGCGTCCTCGTCCGCGATTTCGCGCGCGGTTTGAAAGGCGACGCGCTGTCGTTCCTCCGCTGATTTGGCCGCCCTGATATATTTCAATTGCCTTTCGATCGCCCACGCGAGATTGACCGCCGTTGGCCGGGTAGCCTTCAATTGCGCCGCCGCCGCCGTAAGATCATCCGACTCGAAGGTCGCCAGATACATTCCGTAGCCCGCCGCTGCTCCGATCAAGCCGGCTCCCCGAACGTGCATCTCGCGAATCGCCGCTGCCATCTCCGCGACCGTCCGGGCGTCTTCGATCACGAACCGATGCGGCAAGAATCGTTGATCGATCAGTTGGATGACTCTGTCAGCGCCCGGTTTGGGCCAGATCGTCCGGT
>JBBRMO010000275.1:0-3445 GCA_038230815.1 Chthoniobacterales bacterium | reverse complement strand
TGGATCACCTCCTTTCTAAGGAGAATTCGTCCCGAATTCGTTCGGGATTGAATAGGTCGACGGCTAACCCCGAGGTTCTTCGGAATTTCGGACATGCCGTTAAGCCCTCGACAACGAAAGAAGTCGAGGCTCAGGGAAAACGAGACGAGTAACGCACAATTCAGTCTTTGCTGCAAAGCGACACAAAATGCCGGATGGCCTAAAGCCCTCCGGTATTTTTTTTGTTGCCGGAGCCGCCGCTCTGTGGCGAAGCGGCGACAGGTTGAATCGAGCGCTCCGCCGCTCGATGACAAATTTGGCGGGTGCCGCACTTTTAGCATCGCCCGCGGAGCGGCCGATCCACCAATTGCAGGAAGTCTGGGCCAGGCCCCTTTCTCGGGTTAGCGCGCCCGTCTCGGGCGTTGGTTTCGGTGTCTCGCCGAGACCGTCTTACCAGAAAAGCTCGCGAACTCGAGCCGGCTTCGCCGCAGGGAGACCCGTGCGCTACCCGGATATTGCGTCACGCCTGCAGGTCTTGTGCGAACTGCGTTCTCATCGGCGCCTCCGTTTCTTTGAAATGGAGGCAAGGGGATTCGAACCCCTGACATCCAGCTTGCAAAGCTGGCGCTCTACCAACTGAGCTATGCCCCCGCGAAAAGAATTGCCGAATGTCGATTGCCGATTTGCGATTGCAAGTAGCAAACTATCCGGACCTTTCCGGTTTCCGCGATCCGGTTTCGTTAAGGCTTCGGCTTAATCAGGTCGGCGCGATTTAGATCCAGCTCGGGGAGCGGAATGACTTTCACGTCGGGGAAATCTTTTTTCAACGGCTCGATGAACTCCGGCGCCTTGCCGATGATGATCAGGCTTGGCGGACTGTCGAAATACTTCGCGGCAAAGGCGGTCACATCGGCAGTCGTAACCGCGTTGATCGCCGGGATAAATTTGTTCAGAGTATCGAGCGGCAAATCGTTGGTGATCATCGCGGAGATCTTGCCAACGAAGCCGCCATTCGTCTCCAGGTTGCGCGCATATCCGCCGGTCAGCACAGCCTGTCGGGATTTTAGCTCCTCTCCCTGCACGGGCTCGCTCCGCATCCGTTTCAGTTCCACCAGCATCAAGGTGGCCACTTCCGCGGCCGATTGATTCTTGGTCTGCGCGGTCGCCATGAACGGGCCGACGTTCCGGCGGGCATCGAGCGAGCTGCGCGCGCCGTAACTCAGACCGCGCTTGATCCGGATTTCGCGGTTCAGTCGCGAAACGAATCCGTTCCCGAGCGCCGCATTCGCGACGAGCCCGGCGTAATAGTCGGGCGAACTACGTTTGATCGCGGGCCGCGCCACGGTCACCGCGGCCTGCCCCGCCTCGGGCATATCGATTACGATATTCATCGGCTTCCACTCGGTATTGCTCGAAGGCGCCGGATCAGCTGGCGCCGGCATCGTGCCTTTCCAGTCGCCAAAGAATTGCTCCGCGAATTTCTTCCCCTGCTCCAGGGTGAGATCGCCGGCGAGAATCAGCGCGGCGTTCTCCGGAACGTAATAGTTGTGGTACAGTTTCAGAATATCATCCCGCTTGATCGCCTGGACGGTTTCCATTGTCCCCGTGTGGGAATGTCCGTACGGGGCGTCGCCAAACAAGGCCCGACCAGCGACGAATTGGGTGAGCGCCCCCGGCTGCCTCAACGCCACCCGCAAACCATCGAGCGTCTGGTTTTTCATTCGATCGATCTCCTCCTGCTTGAAGGTGGGATGCAGGACGATATCGGAGAGAATCTTAAGGGCCGGCTCAGCCTTGTCTGACATCACGACGACCGTGGCGCGGCTCGCTTCCCAATGCGCGCCGGAATCGATCGTGCCGCCGAGCGATTCGATCGCCGTCGCGATCTGCGGAGCGGTCATGGTCTCGGTGCCTCTCATCAAAAGCGACCCGGTCATGCTCGCGGTCCCGGCCAGATCTTTTCCATCAATTTCAGCGCCACTTCGCACCAGAACCTCGGCGGCCAGAAGGGGCAGGCCCGGACGTTCGACGACAACCACGCGCAAGCCGTTCGCCAGTTTCGTTTCCTTCGGTTGGGAGAACGCCACTTCGTGCGGAGCCGAGGGAGGCGGCGGACTATCGACCCCACCGATGGCAAGAGCGGACGAGAGCGTCGCAAAAAACAAAATTCCGGCAGCGGAAATCAGGCGGGTTTTCATCACGGCTTTTTCTCGGTCTTCACGCTGGGCGGCGGGACGTATCCGGGCTTCATCGTTTCGGGCAGATACTCGACGGTCACTTTTTTCTTGCCGGTGATATAGCGGTTCAACACTTCCTTAACCTCCGCGGTGGTCACAGCCTGAAGCTTGGCGAGATCGGTATTCACCCGGGTGGCGTCGCCGTAAATCACGATGGCCTGGCCCAGCGCGCTGGCTTTGCCACTGACGGTTTCGCGCTCCTCCAGTTTTCCGGTGAGAAAGCGACTCTTGGCTTTGTCGAGTTCAGCTTCGGTGACGCCGTTCTTGAGGACCTGCTCAAGCTCGTTGCTCAATGACCTCTCGGCTTCGGCAACTGTCTTGCCGCTCGCCAGAATCAGGCGAAAAGCGATGAGGCCCAGATCTTCGCGCAAATCGGAATCGCACGAGACGCTCTGCGCGACCTGCTGCTCGTAAACCATGGTCTGATAGAGCCGCGAGGAATCGCCGCCCGCCAGGATCTCGGAAGCGAGGGAGAGCGCGGGCGCGTCGTTGCTGCGAATGGAAGGCCCGAGATAGGTCAGCGCCACTGCGGGAAGCGGAGCCCGCGGGCTGTAGGAACCGTCGTGCTTATCCGCTTTGCGCGGCGGTTCCTTGACCGTGACGCGCGGGATTTTCGTCGACGGTTTCACGACTGCCCCGAAATACTTCTTTATCCAACCATCCAGTTCCTCCGACTTGAAATCGCCCACGACCACGAGCGTGGCGTTATCGGGCCGGTAAAAAGTGGAATGGAACGCTTTCGCTTCCGGCAGCTTCGCAGCGTCGAGCTCCTCGATGCTGCCGATCCCTGGCCGCTTGTAAGGATGGACCGCGAACGATTTCTTTTCGATGTCGAGGTAGAATTCACCATACGGGTTTGCGCGGATGCGCTGCCGGTACTCCTCCTTCACGACATCGCGCTCGGAAGCGAAATTTTTGTCGTTGAGGGCCAGCGAGGACATCCGCTCCGCTTCCGCCCAGAGAATGGGGTTCAGGTAATTTGACGGAACGGTCTCGTGATAAACCGTCACATCATCGGCGGTGTAGGCGTTATTTTCGCCACCGATATTTTCCGTGAGGTTATCGAACATGTCGGCCGTCAGGTGCTCGTTTCCCTTGAACATCATGTGCTCGAAAAGATGGGCGAACCCGCTCCGCCCGGCCGGATCGTCCTTCGACCCGACGTGATACCAGACCTGGACCGCGACAATCGGCGCGGTGTGATCTTCCACGGTGTAGATTTCGAGACC
>JBBRMO010000274.1:0-3448 GCA_038230815.1 Chthoniobacterales bacterium | reverse complement strand
CGTGGCGAGGGCCGCTTCGAGGGCCGCGTGCGCAGCGACAAAATCAACGGCCTGTAATTTTTGGCGATTGTGGGTGAGGCGTTGGGGTGAAAGGGCGAGAGCGGCCGGCGTGGAAAAGCCTTTGATTTTGCCCGCGGCTTGAAGCTCGGCCCAGCGAGGTTCGACTTTCTGCCAGTAATCGTGGAGTTGCTGCGCATTCTCCGCCTTGACCATGGCGATGACCGGCTCCCATCGGGCCGGCATTTTTTCCATGATGGTCCTGAGCGCATACCCCGCGTCGCTCCGTTTCGGCTCCATCGAATGGGTGCTGACATCGAAGATAATCGGAGGTTTCGGCGAGAAGGCGACGGCGGTGAGCAAAAGAAGGAGCGGTGTGGAGATCCAGAGCATCCGGGCAGGATGGAGAACGGCCCAGCGGACGTACTTTTTCACCAGAGTGAACATCCAGTCGTGGCCCGGCGCCGGGCTTTTGCGCGGCAGAAACAAAAAGAAAACCGTCAGCATGAAGACGCCGGCCAAGGTGATGCCAAGCGCGATCAGGACGCCGAGCTGGGTGAACCCGCGTGAGCCCGCCAGCATCAACGCGAGAAATCCCACCGCGGTGGTCAGGGCCCCAAAAAAAATCGCCCGCCCCAAACTTTTCACAGCCTCTCCGACCGCTGCCGGATGGTCTTCGCCGTCGTCGCGCGCCTGTTGATAGCGACCGAAAACCAGGATGGCGAAATCAACTCCGAGCCCGATGAGGATCGCGCAGAACCCCACCGTCACCATGTTCAGTTCGTGGAAAATCAGGAGGCCGGCCGCGAGCGCCACGAGGCAGCAGAGCAAAAGCGAAATTCCCATGCCGAGGAGCGGGAGCCAGCGACGGAACCCGGCGTAGAAAACGCCACTCACCAGCAGGATTGAGCCGAGCAACGTAATGACGATGTCGTGCCGCATGCTCAGAGAAATTTCCGCGACATAAGCGGAACGGCCGGTCACGAGAATCTCGAGGGGGCCTCCCTCCCAGCCTTCGTGCGCCTTTTTCTGAAAGGCCTGCACGTCCTTCATTAGTTTCTGGCAATCGAAGGCGCCGATCCCCGGCTGGTTCGTGACGGTGAGGAACACCCGCATGGTGCGATCCGGCGAAGTAAGTGGCTGGTCTTCCTCGATTGACGCGTTGCCCGCGAAGGGCTTGAGGGCCGGACCGATCACCCCCAGCGGGTCAAGGCCCAGCTCGATCTGCGGGCGGGGGGAACCGGCTTCGATCTCCTCGTGCAATCGGTGCAGTCGCTCCTGGATCTTCGCCGGCTGCAACAGCGCCAGCGTTTGGTCGAATCCCGCCGGCTCGAGGTTCAAAAAAAGCGGGAGCGCAATCGATTGCAGATCGCGCACGCCGTCCGGCGTTTCGATTGGCACCCCGGCGAGGACTCGGCGGCACCACGGTTGTTCGCGCAAACGCTGGGCGAACTGCGGCGCAAATTCTTCAAGCCGGTCAACGTCGTTCGGCTGGCAGACCAACGCGAAAGTCAGGTCGCGGACCTGGACGAAATCACGGTTGTAAACCTTCAGACCTTCGACGGACTCGAAACCGCCGGGGAGCAGATTCAGGACTTCCGTGTCCAGCCTCATCCGCGCAATCAAGACTCCGATGGAAGCCGCGCAGATCAAAGCGACGGCTGACCAGACGAGTCCGCGCCTTCGAGTGACGAGGTGGGCGATGGTGGAATGCAGAGCCATGGGAAACGCGGACCGACGCGGCGATGCTCGCGCTTCAACCGGCGGACGTCAAAAACGGAACGTAAACGTCTCTCCGCCGACCGTGTGAGTCAGGGTCGACTTGTCTCCCAACGCGATGAGCTTCTCTCGGAGCTGCAGCCAGCCGCGGAGCTGCGGCGGCGCGTGGGCCATGCTTCCGGACCAACTCACGCCCGCCAATGGCCCCTTCACGCTGAAGAAATTCGCGTCCTGCCGAATTTCGAGGAGCGCCACCCCAGGTCCTTTCGTAAACGTCAGCTCGAAATCTCCCCCTTTCGAAAAGCGGACAAGCACTTCGCCGATCAAGGTTGTTCGTTTGCCGTGATAGAGAAGCTGCCCGTTACGCGCCCGCCAGTCCGGGGCCGGGCCGGCGAACTGGTGGCGAATCGTTTCACAGCCCGTCAGCGCGAAGGCGACGATCGCCAACAGGGCGAGTGGGCGAACGCGATGGATCCGCATTTACGAGACCGCCTCCAGTGCTTCGGCCGGCGCAGCCGCCTTTTCCGGTTGCGGCACCAGCGTGCGGCGCGGGCAAAGCGGGATGTAGCGTTGCACCCGAACGAGCAGATAAAATATCCACATTCGCCATTTGATCCCAAAACTGTCGCCGACGTTGCCGCCGAGGACCGCGTTCACGGCGGGCGGAATCTGAAGAATGTCCTGAGGGTGCAGGAAGACTTCGATGAATTCCTTCGAGTACCAGGCGTCGACAAAACGGAGGTAGACATCCATCGCGTTATTGATCTTGTGCTCGTAGCGCGCGAACATTTTTTTGCGTTTCGCCGGACGATCTATCACTTCGTGGAGAATGTCGGCTGCCTGTTCGCCCGCCAGCACGGCGAGGAAAACGCCACTGCTGAAAACCGGATCGATAAATCCCGCGGCGTCGCCCGCCAGCATCCAGCGATCGCCCGTCAACCGGGTGCTGCGATACGAAAAATCGGCGGCGCTCCGGACCGGCGTCGCGCGCTCGGCGTCGCTCATGGATTGTATCAGGAGCGGCTGTTCTTCGATCGCCTGTTGAAGAAAGTCCTCTGCGTTCAGGCCGGATTTCTTGAAGACGGTGCCATCGAGGACCACGCCGACACTGGTGCGGGTCGGCGTCAACGGGATCACCCAAAACCAGCGATCGCTCGCGCGGACCATGCGAGTGAGCGTGCCGTCCCGACCTTCCGCTCGCGTCATTCCGTCGTAGTGGGCGAAGATCGAAATCTTTTGGAGGTGCGGATAATTCTTCTTGAGTTTGAATTTCGCGCCGAGAATGGAATTTCGTCCGCTCGCGTCGATGACATAGCGGGCCTGGATGACGGAGGGACGTGCGTCTCCCCGTCCCTGGACGAGCGGGAGTTCATCCCTCTGGTTGAGAGTTATCGTCACCCCTTCCTGCGCGAAATCCACTTGATCGACGCCGGTCTCCTCCCGCACCTCGGCGCCGCTTTCCGATGCGTGATCCAGGAGGATCTTGTCGAATTCGGCGCGGGTGACCTGATACGAACGGTCTGTTTGCGAACGAAAACCATCCTCGAAATAGAACTTCACCCCGTCACCACTGCAGGCGCCGTACATTTCACCGCCGAATTTTTCCATGAACCCGGCTTTCGCGAATTTCTCGTGCAAACCGAGCCGGGCGAAAACCTGCATACTGAACGGGAGAAGCGATTCGCCGATGTGAAAACGAGGAAACTTGTCGCGCTCGAGCACGACGACACGG
>JBBRMO010000273.1:0-3455 GCA_038230815.1 Chthoniobacterales bacterium | reverse complement strand
GGTGAGCGAACCCTGCGGCGTTATTCCCGCCCGGTGAATTTGGCTCGGTTCGATCGCCGCCACTGGATGACTTCGGAAAAGGAAATCTGGTTTATCGCGGAATATCTTTGCGACATTCCGCATCGGCAGCTGCTCAAGCGCGGCTTGGAAAAACATCTCACCCGAGTCGATCGGCGCACCTGGGACGCCGAGATGGTCGGCCATCGGAAAAAGGAGCGATGAGAACATCGTCCTTGGTGGATCGAGCGTTCCGTCGCTCGATGTTTATTTATCGGCTTCGTCGAGACGGTTTGCGATCGCGGGCAGAGCCCCCAATCCACCTGCCATGACCTCAGGCTCTGCCTCTCGCGTCTTCGGTCTCGATCTGCTCCGCGCTGCGGCCATCATGATGGTGGTCTGTGCCCACGGCTTTGTCGTGCTCTACCCCCATTTCGGCGAAGCGCTGGGCATCTTCGGGCATGGAGGCTTTTACGGCGTCGAGCTCTTCTTCGTCCTGAGCGGTTTTTTGATCGGCCAAATCCTGATCCGCCTCGGCCCGGATCTCGGCCGGGCCGGGAACGTCGCTTTCTTCTACGTCCGCCGCTGGTTTAGGACGCTGCCGCTTTTCTTTCTGTTCCTCATTATTAACATTTTGCTCGAACGTTTCTTTCGCGCCCATCCGGTTGGTCTCGGCGAAGCGTTGTCGCACGGTTTTTTTCTGCGGAACCTGACCGGCTTCCAGATGTCGTTTTTTCCGGAATCATGGAGCCTGGCGATCGAGGAGTGGTTTTATCTGTTGTTCCCGGCCGTGCTCTGGCTCGGGCTCAAGATCTCGAAACGTTTCGACCCGGTCTTTCTTTCCGCCGCGTTCGCTTTCTTCGCGTTCTCGACCGGGGCGCGAATGATGACCGCGAGCGATCCAGCCGCCACCTGGTCGGAGGAGATCCGCATGGTTGTCATCTATCGCTTCGACGGGCTCATGATCGGAATGATCGGGGCGTGGCTCTCAATTCGTTTTCCCCTGGCGTGGCGTCGCTCCGCGCTTTTCGCCGCGGTCCCCGGCCTCCTTCTCCTCCTCGCGATGTACGCGACTCTCTGGAAAATCGAGAATGGTCACCTCGCTTTTGGCGATGATTCCTATTTCGCGCGGACCTTTCGTTTCACCCTGGTTTCCCTCGGCTTCGCCTTGCTCCTGCCCTGGGCTTCCGCGTGGAAATTAGCCGGGGAAAATTTTGGCAGTACCGCGGTGCGGAAGATTGCCCTTTGGTCCTACGGGCTTTACCTCGTCCACCTCCCGGTTTTTCTCCTCATCACTCGCGCGGGGTTCGGTGCGGACACGCCCACTTCGCTTGGAAAATCGCTCGCGTCTTTCGCGCTCCAGATTGGTGGCGCGATTCTTCTGAGCGCGGTGCTCTATCGATTCTTCGAAGCGCCTTGCACGCGATTGCGGGAAAAGGCGGCACCCGCCGTGGCGAAGCTCTTTCCGCGACCCTGACGCGGATCCGTTTGCGCGAGCTGCGGAAATCCGCGCGCGTCCAGTTGTACCGGGACCAGGCGAAACGAAGCGGGCCGCGATCCCGGACGGCCCAGGTCCACCTCGAGAAGTTCGCCGCGGTTCCAGCCCGGCACCGTCGGGGCGCCATCAAAAACGAGGTTGCCTAACGAATAGATGATGGGTCGGCCGTGGTAGGAATCAAAGGGCTGGATGCAGTGAGGATGCGCGCCGGCTACCGCGTCCACACCGTGGTCGATCATCCAGCGCGCCAGTTCGCGCTGCCGTTCACTTACCTTTTCCGTGTTCTCGTCGCCCCAGTGCAGGAAGCCCAAAACGAATGAGGCGTGGGCCCGCGCCTCCGCGATCGCAGCAGCGATCCGGACGCGGTCCCGCGTGCTCGCGACCGAAACATCATTCGAATCGTCCTCGACATCGTTCAACGCGATGACCGCCGCTTTGGTTCCGTCGCGCGTGGTGAAAAAGTGCGGCAGGTAGGCCCGTTCCAGCGTCTCGCCGGCGCCTGCCGCTGAAATCTCGTTGGCCTGCAAACGCGCGATCGAATCCAGCAACGCGGTTCGCCCGAAATCAGCCGCATGGTTGTTCGCCAGGCTGACTGCGCTCATTCGCACGGCGGTCAGGACGCGCATCGCATCGAGCGGAGCGCGCAGCGGATATCCCTTCTCGGCGTTGGCTTCTCCCTTGTCCGAAAGGACGCACTCCAAATTCACGAGCTTCACCGCCGCCTGCTCGAGCCGGGGTCGAATTCCGGCCAGCGGGTCCTCGCCCTGTTCGATTTCCTGGCCCACCGTCCGGCCGAGCATGACGTCGCCCCCCAGAACAAGATCGACCCTTTCCGACTGACCCGGGACCCGCAACAGATCGAAACGCTCCGTTTTTCGCGCCGCGAGAAATTGGCCTAACGAAAGGATCTCCGGCACGCCTTCGAGCTGGTGCGCGACGAGATCACCCCGATCGAGGACGCCGAGTGGCGGACGATCTTCCATTACGGCCGCCACATGTGTGCCCAGATGAACCACCAATCCGCCCGCGACATCGGCGTCGCTGATTTTGGTTTCGCCCGCCCGGACATTCTCGGCCAGCGAATCCAGGTATCTGCGCAACTGTTTCGGATTCGACCACGGGATGAGGCGACCCTGGCGGCGGATTGCGTAAACGATGAAATTCGCGCAGTCCGCGCCCCACCCTGTTTCAGGTCCGGTCTGGGCGCCATCTATCAATTCGCCGCTCCCGAAAAGATAAGGCAGGCCAAATTGTTCCGTGATCGCCGCGCGGAAACCGGTGCCGGCAAAGCGCCTGATCTCGATGGCCGGCGTCTCGCGGAAGTGGTGATCGATTTCCACCCGCGCTTTCAGGCGGGCCGCGCCATAGCCGGAACTCGAGTCGAACAATCGCCCGATCGAATCGACGGAAAGAGTGCGACGCGTTTCCGGCAGAACGATCTCACGCCAGCGCGGTCGCGGCGGAGCGCCGCTGGCGAAGCCGATTTCGTCGGCCCGTTCCGCAACCAGATTGCAGTGCCCAAATTCTGGGATGAGCGCAATCCATTCAATTCGCTGGACGGCCGCATCCCACGGCGTCATCTCGAGCTCCACTTCGGCTGCTTCATCGCTCGGCAATCGCCAGATATTGTCGGTCGATGGCTCGTGATTCTTCACCGCGAGCCGAACTCCGGGGGTCGCCTGTTCCCAGTCGGCCAGTTGTTTTTCCCAGGTCGCCGTCTCCTTCCGCACGGAGATGCGCTCCCGGTTCGCCAGGAGGAGCGCCTTCAAATCCTCGGACGCATTCTTCAGGGCAAAAGCCGGCACCTCCTGGTGGCGCTTCTGAAAATCCAGCGCGCGCAGGGAGCGGTCCTCCCCGATTCTTCCGAACGGTTCGAACTGGATCGTCGCCGTCGGCAACGAGAACGACGCGGCCAGGGCCAGGCGCAGGAGTTCGTCCGCCGTTCCATCGTCCGCCAGAT
>JBBRMO010000272.1:0-3471 GCA_038230815.1 Chthoniobacterales bacterium | reverse complement strand
CCTCCGGCGAATTCCGTTGCCCTTGAAATTGGATTGCCTGAGCGTGGCGAGTTACCACGGTGGCACAAAAAGCATGGGCGAATTGGTGTTTCGCCAGGTGTCACTGCCCGACATTGCCGGCCGGCACGTCCTGATTCTGGACGATATCCTGGACAGCGGCGTCACTCTCGCCACGATTCGCGAGAAACTCGAAGCAGCGGGGCCGCTCAGCGTCCGGATTTGTGTGTTGCTGGAAAAAAAGAGGACCCGAGTCCGCGTCGTCGAGCCCGATTACGTGGGTTTCTTGATCGCAGATGAATTCGTGGTCGGCTATGGGCTCGATTACATGGAACGCTACCGGAACCTTCCCTGCATCGGTGTGCTCCGGAAAGATTTGATTGCGGCCACGGATTGAAGGGCGGGATGAAGGTGCACGTGCAGTTCTTTTCGCGGCTGCGCGATCTCACCGGGCAGACGGAAATGGCCTTGGACGTTTCGGAAGGAACCACCGCAGCTGACCTTCTCGAAACGCTTTATTCACGAACGCCGGAATTGCGCGATTGGGACAGGAGCATTCTGGTCGCTGCTGGCGTCGAATTTGTCGGACGTGATTATGTGCTCAAGACTGGCGACGAAATTTCGGTGATGCCACCGGTCCAGGGTGGCTGAGCCGTCAGCTTCAAGGAGCGGCAGTTTGGAACCGCCGTATTTTTAGGCCGGCGATTTCAATCGCCGCTCCTTGAGTCTTCCTTCTTCCTTAGTCACGAAAGTTTTTGAAATTCGTGGCCACGCCGAAATCGCGGCTGCGCACGAAAGCGATCACGGCCTGAAGATCGTCCCGTTTTTTTCCGGTCACGCGGATCTGACGGTCCTGGAGCTGACTTTGCACCTTGAAATTCTGGCCCTTGATCGCGTGAATGATTTCCTTCGCCTTATCGCCTTCGAGACCCTGCTGGATCTTCAACTCCTGCCGGGCGTGACCGAGCGGTGAGATGGCGGGGTCGACCTGTTCGATATTCCGCAAATCGACGCCGCGTTTGCTCAATTTGCCAATCACGATCTCGCGGAGGCCCCGGAGCCGCGACGCGTCCTCGGCCGTGAGGGTGATCTTTTCCTTCTCGGCCACGATCTCGGCCACACTCCCCTTGAAATCGAAGCGGGTTGCCAGTTCCTTGCGCGCCTGATTCAAGGCATTATCAATTTCCTGCGCGTCTACTTCTGAAACGATATCGAACGAAGGCATCTTTTGATTTTGGATTTTCGATTTTCGATTTGCGATTGCTGAGGGACTTTTAGCCAATGCTGTTTCGATTCCAGCGTCAAGCCCGCGCCGCAGCCATCTTCCTGATGGCCGTTGCCCTGACGGCGTTACCGGCCTGCCATCGAGCCACGTCGAAGGAGGAAAAAGCGCTGAGGACGGAATTGCGCAAGGCCCTGGACGAACAAGCCTACGAGCGGGCCGCAGAGCTGGCGCGGCGACACTTGAAATTAAGACCGCATGATAACGGCAGCTGGGACCGGCTGGTCCGGGCCCAATTCGGAATGCGAGATCTGGCCGGTGTGAAACGGACGCTGGACGACTGGCGACGCACAGTGCCGAAGCCGTCGCTAAACCTTGAGGAATACATTGGCGATCTCGCCGCCGCGGAAAAGAACGATGCCGCTGCGATTGAAGCCTGGAAAAATATTACCGGCGTGGAGCCGAAAAACATCCGCGTCCTGGAAAAGATTGCGCGTTTGGAAAATAGGCGACAATTCTGGAGCAAGGAAGACGCCGCCTGGACCGCATTGATCGGCGCGCAGGAAAGCGCGGTCGCGCGAATCAACCGGGCTTTGTGCCGGCGACACCTCCATCGCTGGCATGATGCGTTCGAAGATCTCGAAAAGGCACAGATCCTTGCGGCCGACGATCCGGAGGTCGTGCGGGGGTCGAAGGTGCTCGAACGCACGGGTAAGTTTCTCGTAGAGATTCGCGAGCTTGATTCGACCCTCGCGATTTCGCCAAACGACGCGGGATTGCTGGCCGATCGCGCGCTCCTCTTTCTGCGCGCGGAAGACCCCGAACTGGCGCTGGAAGATGCAGAAGCCGCCGGAAAAATCGGAACCTGGGCAATCCGGCCGAAATTGTTCCAGGCGCTCGCGTTGATCGCCTTGGGCCGTGCCGACGAGTGCGAGAAGCTATCCGTTCGCCAGTTCATCCGACTAGAGGCCTTAACGCCTGAATTTCTCGAGACAATGAGCCGGCTTGATTCCGAAATCTCGGCGGAAAGGAACAACGCGGAGTTGTATGTGTCGCGAGCGTGGCAACTGAACGAGGTGAGCCAGCCGGCGCTGGCTTTGCAGGATGCGGAGACCGCCTCGAAGCTGGATCCAAAAGCGGCGGGCGCCAGCGCCGAGGCGAGCTACGCGCTGACGAAACTCGACCGCGCCCCGGAAGCCCTCGCGCAAATCAAGCATGCGACGGAACTCGACCCGGATTTCTCGACGGCGTGGCAATATCGCGGCGAGTTGGAGATGGGGCGCGGGGAAATCCTGTCGGCCATCGATTCGTTCACGCACGCCCTTGAGACAAACCAGACCGTGACGGCATTCCAGAAACGCGAACAATGTTATCGACGGCTCGGACTTCTGGTGAAAGCAGAGCAGGACCGTCGAGCGCGTGAAGAACTGGCCCGGGGCACGAAGTAGGGTTTTTTGCCGTCGTCCCGAGCGGAGTCAAGCGTTCCGGCGGAATTACCGGTAGATGCCATCACGGGGGCCCTCGACTCCGCTGCGCTCCGCTCGGGATGACACCGGAAGGCCTTCGTCTCTAATCAGTCTTCTCGATCCGGATATTTCCGCGGCCTGCTTCCAGGGTGATCGTCGTCTCGCCTTCGGTTCCGATTACGGTCGCCACGGAATGAATGACATCGCCATCCCCGGGCTTTTTGGCGTCAAATCCGTTCGAGATGCGGCCTTCCAGGGCGGTCGCATTGAGACTGACAGATGCATCACTCGGAAGAATCGCGCGCACGTTCCCGCGCGTGCTTGCGCCCTTAACCGAGAACCGGTGGTTCTCCCACCAATCGTAGGCCAGATCCAGGCGCCCCCTTTCCACGGTGAGGTCCAGATCGCCAAAACAATTGTGACCTCCGAGCCAGCCGTTCACCAGATGTGCCGTTGCGCTACCCCCTCGCAAACCTTCGACCAGGAGTTCGCCGTTAACGAGATCGAGCTGGGTGATACGGATCGCTTGCGGGACGACGATGATGTAATCGACTGTGCCGGATCGATCGCTCAGGGCATTTTTCCTCGGTGGAACAACGGTGGAAATCGTGACGTTGTTTCGAATCGCGTTTACATCGACGACAATCCCCTGCAGACGCTCCGGTGTGTAAGCCTTCTTGATCGCCTGGATGGAAATCGTGGAGGTGTCCGATGCGTAGATCCGGATCGAGCCATCCGTATTTGCGACACTTAAAGTCGCGTCCGCATCCAGGTCGTACTTTTGTT
>JBBRMO010000271.1:0-3490 GCA_038230815.1 Chthoniobacterales bacterium | reverse complement strand
GCGGCGGCAGGAGCTGCGCGGGGAGGAGAGAGGCGTAAAGGTAATCGACGACTTTGCTCATCATCCCACGGCGATCCGCGAAACCTTGCGCGGTTTGCGACATCATTATCCTGGTTCGCGGATTTGGGCCGTGTTCGAGCCGCGGTCGAATACGACGCGGCGCGCGGTTTTCCAGCAGGAATTGCCGGATGCGCTGAAGCTGGCCGATGGCGTGTTCATTTCTCAGATCGCGCGTCTGGAACAAATCCCGGAGAAGGAGCGGCTCGATCCGCAGGCCGTCATGGAATCAATCGCCGCGGCGGGCCGGCCGGCATTTTACGAACCGGATGCCGCTCACATCATCGAGAAGCTCGTGCCGCTGCTGAAAGCGACGGACGTTGTGGCCATCTTCAGCAACGGCGGATTCGATGGGATCCATGAGAAGCTGCTGGCGAGACTGCGGGGGTGATGCCTGGAGCGGTCCAGGCCCGCCGAAGAGAACAGAAGGGGCGTAATTTCGCGAGTGCCGGCGGTTATAGACCGCCGTTCGAGGAGATTTCCATCACGAAGTGTGATCGTGCACGATGCGCCAGCCAGCAGGAGCGCGGTGAAAAAGAAGCGTGAAAACTCCGTGGGGCCTGTCTTTCTGGCGAACGAGCCGCCAGCGGCCGACCACCATGGCTGCGTCGGGGCCAAGCGGCGTGATTTTGATTTCGGAGAAGATCAACCGGCCCATCATTTCGCGGCTGCGATATTTTTTCTGATAACGATCCCGGACAGTCTGCCAGCCGCGCGTAATCGTGTCGCCGGAGACAAATTCGGTCGCGCCGGAGCGGGCATAGCCTTCCATGAAACCGTCGATATCCCCACGATTCCAGGCCGCCACTTGCGCCGACATTACCGTGCGAATTTGGGCCTCGGTGGCGTCGGGCTGTGCAAGCGCGCCTGCGGCGCAAAAGGGAATGATCGCAACAAGCAAAAGGAAGCGAGCAAGATGGCGCGACAAAATCAAACTCTTCATTGGGCGTTAAACGCATCCGTCATCCCGAGCGGAGCGAAGCGAAGTAGAGGGACCCCGGAGAAAATCGCTTGGCTGCGCCACGGGATCCGTCGACTTCGCTCGGGTTGACATTGAGGATAATGGGTAACCCTGTCGAGGTGCGTCCGGTGTCCGCTCATATAATCCCTATAATCTTGACCACTGCCACCTGACCTATTACATAAAGCGCGTGCTTCGCCCTCTCTGTTTTGGGGCGCTGTGTCTCGCAGCGCTGATACCTGCTTTTGGGCAAACCAAGCCGACGGTTGCCCCTGTCACTCCGCGTCCGCTGCCGCAGACCGTACCCTCCGCGTCTCCTGTGCCGCCAAAAACCACTAGGGAAGAAGCTCCTGCCGTTGTCCCTGCCGCCCAGACCAGCGCCACTCCGCCGCCTTCGATTCCCGGGACGACCCCCCTCCCGGACAAGACAGTTACTTTGCAATATCCGAACAGCGACGTCGCCGATGTCCTCCACCTTTACGAAACGCTCACCGGACAGAAGCTGGTCATGGACAATTTCGTCCAGGGCAAGGTCAGCATCTTCCTCAGCCGGCCCGTTCCGCGCGAGGAAGCCATCAAGATCATCGAGATGAACCTGCTCATGAACGGCTATTCGCTCGTCCCGGCCGGTGATGGAATCGTGAAAGTAATCGGCACCGGTCGCAGCCCCCGCAACGCCGGTGTCCCGCTCATTTCCGACGAAGCCGACATTCCGGAAGGCGAACACGTGATCACCTTCCTCTTCAAGCTTCGTTATGCCGACCCGGTGGAGCTGCAACAGGTCCTCGGGCAATATCTCTCGCCGCCGCAGTCCTATACTTCCTTCCTGGCCCTGCCGAAATCGTCCAGCATTCTCATTACGGAAAACTCCGCGGTCATCCGCAGTTTGATCCACATCGTGGACCAGATCGATGTGCCGCCGGCGCAGGTTGTGAGCGAATTCATCAAGCTCCAGCGCGCCGATGCGAGCAAGGTGGTCGAAATGCTGAAAGAAGTTTTCGACAAGGGTGGCAGCACCACGACGACGTCTACGGTCGTCCAGCCTGGAGTGCGGCCCGTCCGCCCACCGGTTAACGTTCCGCAGGTCAATCCCCAGGTTTCGATGGAAGGCGATCTCAGCGCGCTCACCGCGCTCTCGGAAGATTCGATCGTCGTCGGCAAGATCAAGATCGCCGCGGATGTGCGGACAAACCGGATTCACGTCATCACCCGCCCGGTCAACATGCCGTTTATTCGCAAGCTTATCTCCGAATTCGATGCGAATGTGGAATTCGCGAAGCCGGTGACGCGCGCCTTGCGTTACATCAGCGCGGCGGAGGTTCTGCCGGTTATCGTGCAAACGTTGACCGAGCCGGGGACCAATCAAGGGGCCGGAGCGGAAACAACCAACCCCGCAGCGCCGCAGCAGCAGGCCCAGCGAAATCAAAATCGGAACACCAGCACCAATACAAGCGGCCTCGATTCCAGCTCCAGCGGGGGGACTCAGAATTTCTCTGAGGAGCTTTCGACTCAGGCCGTGGATACCGCGCCGAAAGCGGTAACAATCGGCAACGCCAAAATTATTGCCGATCAGCGTTCCAATTCGATCATCGTCCTGGGTAATCAGGAGGTAGTGGTAAAAGTCGGAAAGCTTCTCGATGAGATGGATATTAAAGCGCCGCAAGTGGCGCTGAGCACCGTGATTGGTGAGCTCACGCTGAAGAACGATCAAACCTTCGGGGTCGATTGGTTGAAGAATGGAGGGACGGCCCACACCGACATCAATGGCCAGGCCTTGCCGAGGACCACAGGGAACAGCACCTTTGCCGGAACTTCGCGAAATACCAGCGCGTCCTTAATCGATCCCGCCAGCCTGATCAATTTTGCCCAGGTTGCGACTGCCGCTGCAACGGGTGGGACGAATGTCTTTTTGAGTAGCGGTCGGGATGGACTGGCCGCGATCGTACATGCTCTCGATTCGACCGGACGATTTAGAGTTCTTAACCGTCCCGTCGTTTTTACAACCAATAATAAGAAAGCAATTATCGCTTCAGGGCAGGAAATCCCGGTTCCGGTAAATACGCTATCCTCGTTCATTCCGAACTCGACTACGGGCTCCACGCCTATCAATAATTTCGGTACTCAATCTAGCATCCAATATAAGAAGGTGGCGCTTCAGCTCGAAGTGGTCCCGCTGATTAACTCCGAAAAGGAGGTTTCGCTCGATATCCTGCAGAAACTCGACAGCTTGGGCACTCCCGCGACAGTCGATGGCAATTTGATCCCGACGATCGTGACGCGCTATATCAAGACGACTGTATCGGCGCCGAATTGCTCAACGATTGTTCTTGGCGGATTGATCACGGATAACAAGCAGACGAGCAAAGACGGTATTCCACTTCTCAGCCGGATTCCCCTGATTGGTGGACTTTTCAGAAATACGGTCAGAAATAACGATCGGACCGAACTCATCGTTCTAATGCGTCCTGAAGT
>JBBRMO010000270.1:0-3496 GCA_038230815.1 Chthoniobacterales bacterium | reverse complement strand
GGCACCGGAGCAGCAGCTATCGAAATACTTGCCGAGCCATCCTTCGTTTTCGTTCCGGTCGGCGTCGGAAGCGGTCTGCCAGATTTCGGTAGAGCGGAAATGGGACCGGTTCGGATTCGGATAGCCGACGCCCTGGATAACGGAGAGATGACCTTCGTCGAAGAGTGACTTTAACCCGGTGAGTTTGGGGTTGAGACCGGCGTAGGAATCGAGCTTAAGGATCTGATCGGCGGGAATACCGAGCCGGGGTCGGGAACGGTAGTAGGCATCGTCGGCAAACGGCACGACCATGTTCAGCCCGTCATTTCCTCCGGCCATCTGGAGAACCACAAGGATCGTTCCGTCCTTCCCGGTAACGGCCTGAGTGACGGCTTCCGCAGCCATGGCATCGAGGGTAAAAAATGTTTTCTCGAGAAAGAGAGGGAGCGTCCATGAGGCCGCGGCGCCCAGCATGGAGGTGCGAAGAAATTTCCGGCGAGTGTGAAGAGTGGGATCCATACGATTCGTCAGGCGAGTTGGAATTGTGGTGTGCTCATCATGAGGTGAAGCAGTCCGCGCAGGGTGGCATCGCCGGTATCAGGCTCACGCGCTTTCAGGTATTGCAGAAAAGCTTCGTGTTCTTTTTCCGGAGCAGGAGCCTGAAAGAGGCGCGTACTAAGATAAGCCACGAGCTCGGATGGTTTCGCGCGCAGTTCCGCCGGAATAATTTTGTTCACGTCAATCGGGGAACGCGGTGGGATGTTGGCGAACAACGGGCCGCGGCGAAATCCGAGGTCGGCCCCCTTCTGCTTTGACGGATCAGCGGCGGGCCGCATCGCGTCGCCGTTGATAAGATAGTTCGCGAAGTTGTAACGGAAGAGAAGCGTCGATGTGCTCACCCAGGCCTTGCCGCCATCCCAGCCTTTCACGTTAGGGGGTGCGAAAAGAATCTGGCCCATTTGCCGCATGGCATTCTGCGCCACCGGCGCGGCGGGCAGGTCGGTGACGAGGAGTCGGGTGGTCTGGATGAGAAATTGGACGGGGCTTTTGATCTGGTTGCGCATGGCCGCGGCGGAATAAAATTCCTTCGAACTGAAGATTTCGCTCAGGACCGGACCCATCTCGAAGTTGTGCTCACGAATTCGCGCAGCGACCGCATCGATAATTTGCGCCGAGGGATCGTCCTCCGCGAAGAAGCGCCAGAGTTTCCGGGCAAGAAACTGCGCGCAGGCCGGTTGTTTCATCAGAATATCGATGATGTCGTCGCCGCTCCAGGGGCCCGTTTTTCCCATGAACGTTTTGGGACCGGTATCGGCCTGGCGGGGTGCGAACCGGAACTGCTGGTTCGTGAGATCGAGTCGGTACCCGGTGAAGGCGCGGGCTGACTCGCGAATGTCCGGTTAGGAATAATGACCGATCCCCACGGTAAAAAGCTCCATCAATTCGCGCGCCCAATTTTCGTTCGGATGCTCTTTACGGCTCTGCTGCAAATCGAGATAGATCATCATGGCGGGGTCGCGCGAGATCTCCTTCGTAAGCGCGGCAAAATTTCCGAGGGCGTGCCGGCGGAGGATATCGTTCTGCCGCCACATCCAGTAGCCGTCCCTTACTTTCTCGACGCTGGTGGCGAAGTGGCCGTGCCAGAAGAGCGTCATCTTTTCGACCAGAGGCGCGGGCGTGGTCATCATCTGGCCCAGCCACCAGCGGCGGAGATCGAGGATGTTCTCGCCTTCCATCTGGCGAAATTCGCGCCTCTTATCCTTGCGCCCGCCGGGCTCGTTTTTTTCCTCGCGAATCGCCATCCGGATCTCGCGAATATTTCGGGGCTGGGCCCAGGCGGGAGCGGGAGGATTGGCTGAGGCGCCGCTCGTCTCGATCAATTCGTGGACCACCTTCGCCAGACCTTTCGCGCGCGTGCCTTCGATTTCGTCGGGAGTGCCACCGAACGCGGCGCGGTTCAGCAAATGCGCGGCCGTCGCGTAGTTCCAGGCGCCAGGCCCAAGAGGAGTAAGCACAGCGATTGAACCAGAGTTTGCTGGTGGAGTTGCGGGGAAGAGACGTCGCGAGGTCCAGGATGCGCGGGAGAACAGGGCGGGGCGGTGATTTTTTCTTAGAGAGACGGCCCGGAGGCTGTGGCATGCGAATAGGAGAGATGCGGGATGGAAGAAAGAAATCGACTGCTCAGGTGGAGCGGATCTTTGTTTTGCAGAAGGTCCAACCGGCGTTGCTCGGCTTAATGGATGGATCGGTTTCAACTCTCGCGCCGCTTTTCGCGGCGGCCGGTCTGACAAATGACGCGCATAAGACATTCTTCGTCGGCCTCGCGGCCTCGTTCGGCGCGGGCATCAGCATGGGCCTGGCGGAGGCGTTGTCGGACGACGGAAAGGTGACGGGGCGCGGAACGCCGATCGGGCGCGGAGTGATCACTGGCCTGGCCACCGTGGTCGGCGGGATGTTGCACACGTTCCCTTTCCTTTCATCTAATCTTACTGTGGCCTTGCGCCTTGCCTACGGAGTGGTGGGGCTGGAACTGCTGGCGATCGCGTTTATTCGCCACCGGTTTATGAAATCGCCGCCGGTCCAGACGGTGATCCAGGTCATCGTGGGTGGCGGCATCGTTTTTTTGCTCGGGATCTGGCTGGGGAAGATCGGAGCGGGATAGTCATTATATTATGGCAAAAGTATCTTCGAAACAGAGGCGGAAAAAACTGGCAAGCCGGATCGAGGTCCGCAGGTCAGGAGTCCACGGGCGGGGAGTTTTCGCGAAAGATCGGATCCGAAAGGGCGCTCAAATTATTGAATATACAGGGCGCCATATCGGCTGGAAGGAGGCGCAGGAACTCCCGCCGCTCGACCCGAAGAATCCGTATCATACCTTGCTCTTTTCACTCGATAACGGGGATGTAATCGACGCTTCGGTGGACGGAAATGAAGCGCGCTGGATCAATCATTCCTGCGATCCAAACTGCGAGACCTTCGAACAGGACGACCGGATTTTTGTTCATGCCCTGCGCGGCCTGGCCCCGGGCGAAGAACTTTTCTACGATTACAAAATGATTCCCTCGGAGCGGCAGACAAAAAAGCTGGAGAAAGAATTCGCCTGCTGGTGCGGAACGGCTAAATGCAGGGGGACGATGCTGGCAAAACTGAAGAAGAAGAGGAAAAGAAAATAGAGAGGGACTCGTTCGGAGCCGGGGACTGCGTCGCGGCAGGCGAGTGACCAGTGACCAGTGACCAGTGACCAAGATTGGAACAAAACGCAGAGGCGTCTACCTCTGCGCGTCACCCGTAACTGTCTCCTGCTTCAGACTTAGCGACCGGGACCGGGCGGGGGCGCTGGCGCGGGCGGATTTTGCGGGCCAAGCGGACCGTTGCGATTGGGTTGGTTCTGATTGAGTTGGCCTCGTTCGCGCTGCTGTTTGATCGCCTGATTGATCAGGCCCTGACTGGGCAGCGGGCGGAACCCGACGATTAACGGCGACGTTTTCATGAGCCGATCGAGATCGATCTCGGTCGG
>JBBRMO010000269.1:0-3499 GCA_038230815.1 Chthoniobacterales bacterium | reverse complement strand
TAACGCGGCTTTGCCGCCAAATTTTTAGCATCGAGCGACGGAGCGCTCGATCCACCTGCGTGATCGCAGCCGGCGAGGGGTGTGGGGAGCTGCCCGCGGACGCCGCGGCGCGACGTCCCTACCAGAGCCGTTTTCCGACAGGCAAGTCTTGGTGTCGCGCAGTTCCGCGAAATGCTTTCGAGATATTGTGAGGCGGTCGTTGAATCCGATGAGCGGAAAAACCCGTGGGCACCGGAGGCGGCGTCGAAGGTTTCTCTTGGTGGATCGGGCGCTCCGTCGCGCGATGTTTGATTAACGCGGCTTTGCCGCCAAATTTTTAGCATCGAGCGACGGAGCGCTCGATCCACCTGCGTGATCGCAGCCGGGCAGGGGGCCGGTCGCGAGAAATGACGGAGATAGTAGAAAGTCGGAAACAAGACGATAGGGTGAACGATGGGCGACACTCCGAACGAAATCAGGAAACCCAACCGCCTCGCACGCGAGAAGTCGCCGTACCTTCTCCAGCACGCGGACAATCCGGTGGATTGGTTCCCCTGGGGGGGGGAGGCATTTGCGAAAGCGCGGGCGGAGAAAAAGCCGATTTTTCTCTCGATCGGCTATTCGACCTGTCACTGGTGTCACGTCATGGCGCACGAATCATTCGAGAGCGCCGAAGTCGCGGCCGTGATGAACCGCGAGTTTGTGAATATCAAGGTCGATCGCGAAGAGCGGCCGGACGTCGATCGGATTTACATGACTTTCGTCCAGGCGACGACTGGCGGCGGAGGCTGGCCAATGAGCGTCTGGCTCACCCCCGAGCTGAAGCCGTTTGTTGGCGGAACCTATTTTCCGCCGGAGGACCGTTACGGACAGCCGGGTTTTACAAAAGTGCTCGAACGGATAGCGGCGGCCTGGAAACAGGATCACGAAAAAATCGCGGAGCAGGGGACAAGAATCATCGCCGCGCTAGGAGAGGCGGCTGGAGCCGGGATCGTCGATCCCGGCCACGAGCTCAACGCGAAAACTCTCGAGACGGCCTACCAGCAGATCGCCCGCAGTTACGATGCGCATGAAGGTGGGTTCGGGGTCGCTCCGAAATTTCCCCGTCCGGTAACGCTAAATTTCCTTTCGCGCTGTTACGCGCGGGCGCCTGAATCGGCAAGCGGCCGGCACGCGTTGGAGATGAACCTGTTTACCCTGCGCAAGATGGCGGCCGGCGGAATGCACGATCACCTCGGCGGCGGCTTTCACCGCTATTCGGTCGATGCTTTCTGGCACGTCCCGCATTTTGAAAAAATGCTCTACGATCAGGCCCAGCTTGCCGTCGCTTATCTCGATGCCTTCCAGATTACGCGCGAACCGCTTTTCGAAGGGGCCGCGCGGGATACGCTCGATTACGCACGACGTGTAATGACGGCGCAGGCCGGCGGATTCTTTTCCGCGGAGGATGCCGACAGCGAAATTCCCGGAGCGCCGCTCCAGAATAAAGTCGAGGGGGCATTTTATGTCTGGGACAAGAAAGAGATCGAGGCCGTGCTTGGTCCCTCCGCCGAGATCTTCAATTTCCACTACGCGGTGAAGGCTGAGGGCAACGTTCCGCCGGGCGGCGATCCGCACGGGGAGTTCACCGGGAAGAATATCTTAATCGAGCTCGGGACGGTCGCAGCAACCGCAAAACATTTTGGGAAGGACGAGACGGAGGTGCGGCAACTTCTTTCTACGGCGCGCCGTTTGTTGCTGGACGTTCGCGACAAACGTCCGCGGCCTCACCTCGATGACAAAATAATTACGGCGTGGAACGGGCTGATGATTTCCGCTTTCGCTCGCGGCGCCCAGGTTCTGAGCGAGCCGGTTTACCTTGAAGCCGCGACTCGCGCCGCGACTTTTCTTCGGACCGAACTCTATGATGCGGCCCGAAAGGTTCTCGTCCGCAATTACCGGGAAGGCCGGAGCGCGGTGGAAGGTTTCGCGGACGACTACGCCTTCGTGATCCAGGGCCTCCTCGATCTTTACGAGTCATCGTTCGAGATCGAGTGGCTGCGTTTCGCGACCGAATTGCAGAAGACTCAGGACCGGGTGTTTTTTGACGAAGCGCGCGGCGGATATTTCAGCGGCGCTGGGACTGACCCGAGCATTCTCCTCCGGCTGAAGGACGATAACGACAGCGCCGAGCCGGCGGCCAGTTCCGTGGCCGCCCTGAATCTTCTTCGGCTCGCCCAGATTCGAAACGATGCAGAATCGTACGAACGCGCGCAGAAAACGATCAACGCCTTCGCTCCCCAAATCGGCCATTTCGCCAGCGCGATGCCGCAGATGCTGGTTGCGCTCGATCTCAGTCTGGACAAACCGCGCCAGATCGTGATCGCCGGCCAGCGCGGCTCAGCCGGGACGGGCGCATTGCTGGCGGAAGTGCATCGGCATTTCATCCCAAACAAGATCCTGCTGCTGGCAGATGGCGGCGAAGGGCAACGCTATCTGGAAGAGAAGCTCGAAGCCTTGCGGGGCATGAAACCGGTCGGGGACAAAGCGGCGGCTTACGTCTGTGAGAATTTTACCTGCAAAGCGCCGGTAACGGATCCAAAGGCGCTGCGAGAGCTGCTGGAGATGGATTGAGCGCTCGGCGGCTCGATGTCTTAATTGTCCCGGCTTCACCGGTATATTTTGGCATCGAGCGACGGAGCGCTCGATCCACCTAGAGGCCTTCGACCAGGATCATGTTGGTCTTCGCGGTGCGATGCCGCATCTGGCGGGGCTCGCGATATTCCTCGCAATTTAGCCACTCTTTCGCGCGGGCGATCGATTCGAACTCGAGGACGACGATCCGTTTCGGTTGCCAATCTCCCTCGAGCACTTCGGTCGGGCCGCCGCGAACGATGTATTTGCCTCCGTGCGCCTGAACCGTCGCCCCCGCGAGCTTTTTGTATTCCTCGTAACCGACCGGGTCGTGCACGTCGATTTCAACGATCAGGTAGGCGCTCATCCTTCGCTGCCTGCGTTCAACGTCGGTTTGGTTGCTGGCAATTTTTTGCGCCGCCGCAAGCGCATCCAGTTGTTCCAGGTTTTCCGCACGCTGTCGCGCGGGGTGAGGTAATGCTGGTTGAGCTCGTTATTTTTCAAGAGCTGGCTCACGACGCCGCGGACGGAAAAATCGTCGGTGTTCAAAATGGTGTGCGCGGTGCCGATGGCTTCGGAGTGATGGGCGTCGCTGGCGGCCGTCATCGGGAGGCCGCGGATCTGGGCATATTTAAAAGCGTAGCGGTTGTAGCGGCGCAGGGTGGTGGCGGCGTTGAAAACCTCGAGCGCATCGATCGGCAGCGTTTCCAGGACTGGAAAGCGGATTCCGGCCCGAAAGAGATCGTAGGGGTGCGGGGGAATGGCGAGCCCGCCGCGTTCATGGATGATTTCGCAAACTTCCCGGGCCGGCTTGCCTTTCAAATAAGGCAGGGTGGCGCCGATACAAAGAAGGTGTCCCTCCGCCGTGGTGACTTCGACGCCCGGACTGATGAGGAAATCGTCGACC
>JBBRMO010000268.1:0-3503 GCA_038230815.1 Chthoniobacterales bacterium | reverse complement strand
GAGGCCGGTTACGACGGCGGGCCATTCTTCTCCCCCGATGGTCAGCGGATCGTCTGGCGTCATTTCGAGGATAACGGAATGATCGCTGATGTCTGGACGATGAAGCTCGACGGCTCGGACAAGCGGCGCGTCACCGATTTCAAGTCGATGTCGTGGGCGCCATTTTGCCACCCGAGCGGTGACTATTTGATCTTCACCTCGAACAAGCTCGGCTTCGAGAATTTTGAGTTATTCCTCGTGGACGCGAAGGGGGAACACGAACCGGTACGAGTGACCTTCACGCCGGGGTTCGACGGCCTGCCGGTCTTTTCGCCCGATGGGAAGAAGCTTTGCTGGACGAGCGGCCGCACGGGCGACGGGAAGTCACAATTATTTCTCGCTGATTGGAATGACGAGGCGGCCCGAGCCGCGCTGGGGGCGGCGCCAAAGCGAGGGCAGGAGGCGGCGGTTTCGCCGGCGGCCGCGGTCACCGACTCCGGCTACAGCGCGGAAATCAAAGCGAGTGATCTACGCAAGGAAGTTGGGTGGCTGGCGGATGAAAAGCGGGATGGTCGCATGACCGGCAGCGTGGGCGCGCAGGAGACAGCGACCTGGCTCGCAAATTATTTCCGCGAGAACGGCCTCAAATCGTTCGCGGAGAATTACGCGCTGCCGTTTCAATTCAATGCCGGAGAACGAATCCTGGCGGACAAAACTCATCTTGAGATCTCGGTGGGCGACGTAAAACCATCGACGGTTGCAAAATTGGACTCCGATTTTCGCCCCCTCGCCTTCAGCGAAAACGGCGAAGTGAACAACGAGATTGTGTTCGCGGGCTACGGGCTCGTGATGCCGGGCGAAGGAACCGGCCGTTACGATTCGTACGCAGGTCTGGACGTGAAGGACAAGATCGTTCTTATCCTTCGTTACGTGCCCGAAGGGGTCGAACCGGCCCGGCGCGCACAGCTAAACCGCTACGCCAGCCTGCGCTACAAGACGATGCTGGCGCGGGAGCGCGGCGCGAAAGGCGTGCTTGTGGTCACGGGACCGAACTCGCCCAATTCAGGCCAGCTTCTTCCTCTCAGCAACGACGGGACTAATGCGACCAGTGGCATCGTCGCCGCGTCGATCAGTGGCACTGTCGCCGATTCCCTGCTGGCGCCCAGCGGCAAAAGCTTGAAGGAATTGCAGACCGCGCTGGACCAGGAAAACCCGCACGCCCACGGCAGTTTCGCTTTGCCCAGGGTAAAAGTGACACTGGCGTGCGGGATCGAGCACTTAAAGAAAACGGACCAGGACATCGTTGGCTACCTGCCGCCGGGCTCGGGCGGCGACGAATATGTCGTCGTCGGCGGGCATTACGATCATCTCGGCCACGGCGGCACCAGCTCGCTGGAACGGGCCGGGGAGGAAAACAAGATCCATCCGGGGGCCGACGATAATGCTTCCGGCACTGCGTGGGTGATGGAGCTGGCTGCGGCGCTGGCGAAGGAGCGGACGGAGCATCCGGAAAAATTCCGGCGCGGCATCATTTTCGCAGGCTGGTCCGGTGAAGAAATCGGGATCATTGGTTCGTCCGCATTTTGCGAACACCCGCCGGTTCCGCTCACCAAAATCGTTGCCTACCTCAATGCCGACATGGTGGGCCGGCTGCGCGACAACAAACTCACGCTCCAGGGCGTCGGCTCGTCGCATGCATGGCGAAAGATGATCGAGAAACGGAATGTCGCAGCCGGCTTCAGCCTGGCGTTGCAGGACGACCCGTATTTGCCGACGGACGTGACGAGCTTTTACGCAAAGAATGTTCCGGTCCTGAATTTCTTCACCGGCGCGCACGAGGATTATCACCGGCCAACCGACACGGCGGAAAAGATCAATTACGACGGGCTCGAGCGCATCGCGAAATTCTCCGAGCAGATCGTGCTCGATCTGGCGCAAAGTCCGGAGCGTCCTGACCTGGCGAAAGTGGAGCGGAGCGCGCAGGAAGCGGGCGGACGGGAAACGCTGCGCGCCTACCTCGGCACAATTCCCGATTACACTACGGAAGTGAAAGGCGTGAAGCTGAGCGGGGTGCGCGGAGCGAGTCCGGCGGAGAAAGCGGGGTTAAAGGGCGGTGACGTGATTGTCGAATTTGCCGGCCAGAAAATCACGAACATCTACGATTACACCTATGCGCTCGACGCGGTGAAGATCGGGCAGCCAGTGGAGGTGATCATTGAGCGCGACGGGAAACGCGTCACGCTCACCGTTACCCCCGAAGCACGGAAGTGACTCGCTTGTCTTAGATTAACCGCCAGTCCATGGCTCGACAGAGTCTTGCCCTACCAAAGGATCGTGGTCGCGGCGCTCAGTTCGCCCACGCTCTCCACTTCTTGCGAAGCGGCTTCACGTAGCGATCGACATCGACCTTTTTCAACCGGCCGACTCCATCTTTCACCACCTCGGCGGAATCATCATATTTACGCCGGAGCGATTTGAAGAGCGGCCAGAGAAAGGGCAGCGAAAGGATGCTTAAATCCACATTAGCCAGAGGCGATTTCGCTTCGATTTCCTTCTCGGAGGAGCTGGAGGAATAGCGGATGGCGAGGCCAATCGCGACACCGATGGCCAGGGCCCCGAGCACCGTCGGAACCGGGTTTTCCCGCAGGAAAAATTCCGTCCGCTCGCGGGCCACGCTGGCCCGTTCCTTCGTTTGTTCCCAGGCGTCGCCAGCCAAAATCGAGACCTTCTCGCTCGCCTGGCGCATGCGGCTGGGGTTTTCCTCAGATCCGCGTTCCTCACCCGATCGCGAGGCAGCCAGCGGATCGTCTTCCATAAATTCGTCACCATTTGGATTGATCATATAAATAATTCGTAATTGGTGAGACTCTTGCGCCTCTCATTTCGTTCGTTCTTTTCCACCCGCCCTCGCAATCGTGCGCGCGCTCGAAACGGAAAGAAACCGAGCATGATTACGCCAGAATCAACGCCACTGGTGCTTGGGATACTTGCGCTGGAGCTCTTTTTTGATCTTCGGGTAACCGTCGCGCCAGAAAGTCTCCAAATCGGTCGTGATCTGGACGGGCCGGTGATTCGGCGCAAGAACTTGAATCCGGAGCGGGATGCGCCCGCGGCCCACGGCAAGACCGCGCGGGGTGTCGAAAAGATCCTGGATCCGAGCCGCGATCGTCGGCGCCGCACCACTCTCGTAAGTGATTTTCGCGGCGCGATGGCCCGTCAGTTTGATTCGTTCCGGGGCGAGATCGTCGAGCGCTTGCTGCTGCGCGCCGTTCAACCATGACTTTACGACCGGCCAGACCGGGCGGTCCTTGATCTCCTTGTAGCTCGTCGCGCTCTGACAAATTTGCTCGAGGAAGAGCAATTTTGCGGCTTCGTCGATTCTGGGAAATTCCAGTTCAGGAAATTCGGAGGCGACAAAATTCACCCGGGCGATCCATTGCTCGACCGCGTTATCCCAATGTTTAAGCGGACAACTTCCCGCGAGAGCTTCGCGCGCCAGGAGGCGGGCGGCTGCCGGATCGACG
>JBBRMO010000267.1:0-3506 GCA_038230815.1 Chthoniobacterales bacterium | reverse complement strand
TTTGGTCGTGGCCAACGCCATCGTGAATTCAAACGCGATGCTCCTCGTAGCCGGTGAAAACGGAATCGGGAAACGAACGCCGTTCGATGATTACCGGCGGCAGTCGCGCGGCGGCAAAGGGATTATCACCATGAAGACCGGCGAGAAAACCGGCAACGTCGTGGGAGCACTCACCGTCACCGAAAATGATGAGTTAATGTTGATCACCACGAAGGGCCAGATGGTCCGCACCCGGGTGAAGGAGATTCGGGCTGTCGGCCGAAACACCATGGGAGTGAAGTTGATGGATTTGCGCGGCGCGGAAAAGCTTCAGGCAATCGCGCCCGTGGTGAGCCAGGAGAGCGCCGAAGTCGAAACCGACCCGGCGCCCGCACCAGAGGCGTAAAAAGAAAGAGGACACGCTCACAGGCGTGTCCCCTTCCCAGATTTCTTAATCGCGTGACGCGATTCTAGTAGTTGCCGGATGAACGAACGGTCGTTTCCTGCGTCGTGCTGGGAACGGTGCTCTTCTTCATGGTCGTCGTCGACGTCGTCGTCGTGGTCGGGGTCGGTTTTTCCACTACGGTGGTGCACGAAGTCAGAGCTAAGGCGACCGCCAGCAGCGGCGTAACAATAATAAGTTTTTTCATAGTTGAAGTTGTTTCCTTCAAAGGACAATTCGGTGCAGATGCCTCAACCAGACGTGTTTCGGCCTAAGATTTTTGAAATTAAGTGTCATCCCCAGTCCGGCAGCTGCCGGATCGATCGATCCCGTGTCGCCGCCCTAACGGATTCGCCCCAGGTCCCTCGAGACCGCGGGGTTTATCCTGAGCAAGCGAAACGAGCCGAATGGGCTCCGCTCTGGATGACCAAAATTACTCCGGCCACCGCAGGCCACTCTAGTCATCCGCGGTCCTGCGCAAGTGCTTGAGTTTGGATCTTCGCCGCTTGGATTCGAGGATGCGCTTTTTCAAAGCGCGTGGCCGGGGCGACGCCCGCCGGCGCGCCTTCTCGCGTTGCCCTCTCGCTGCCGCGTGCTGCTCCCGTTTCTTCCGCTCAATCAACTCGCCCAACCGCTCCCGCGCTAGTTTCCGGTTAGTCGCCTGCGATCGGGAGTCCTGCACCGTTACGCTCAGGCCCGAAGGCAAATGACGCAGCGTCACGGCGGTCGAGACTTTGTTTACATGTTGCCCGCCCGGTCCCCCGGAGCGCGCGAAGGTTTCCTGCAGATCGGAGTCACGCAATTCCATCACACCAAGCCGGGCCGGTTGAGCTTAGAGAGGAGGAATTTTCTCGCGACCGCGCCGCAGAACCCTCGACATCCAGACAAGCTCGTTAATAAATTTGGCCGCTCGACCGACATATTTTTCGTCCTTCAGATTTCCCTGCTCATCGAACGCATCCTTTACCCGGCTGAAATTCAAATCGGTAAACGTAGCTACCAAACCGAGCTCGCGCACCACCGGCACCAGGTTCTCGATGACACGGGAGCCGCCAAATGGGCCCGCTGAGACGCCGCAAAACGCGACCGCCTTGTGAATGTATTCCTCCAGGCACATGTCGAGCGCGTGCTTCAGGAGACCGGGGTATCCGTGATTGTATTCCGGCGTCACGATCACCACGCCATCCGCGCGCGTCATCTTTTCGGCGTAACCGGCGTCCTTCATCTCCTCGCCCGCATCGTCGAGGCGCATCTTCAATTTCCGGACATCGATCAATTCGGTCTCGATTTCCGGCCGTTTCTTCATTTCGCCCAGAATAAACGCGGCAACGTGCTCGCTTTGCCGTCCCTGCCGCGCAGTGCCGAGAAGGAGCGGAAGATAAAGAGGTTTGTCGTCCATGTTGATAATTCGTTAGGCCTTTTGATCTGCCGATGGCCGGACTCGAACCGGCACGGGCGTTTAAGCCCAACGGATTTTAAGTCCGTTGCGTCTGCCATTTCGCCACATCGGCGGCTGCGGAGCCATCTTACCTCACTGGTTGCGCAGACCAAGTGGTTTTGAAAACACGTCCGGAGAGCGGCGATCGTTCGTAGTATTTCCGCGACGCAATTCAACGGAGGACATTATGGCGGCAACATTATCTGGAAAAAAAGTGGCGATCCTGGCGGCGGACGGATTCGAAGAAGTCGAGCTGACGAAACCAAGGAAGGCGCTGGACGATGCCGGGACGAAGACCATCGTCGTTTCGCTGAAGTCAGGCAAGATCCAGGGAATGAATCACGCCGACAAAGGCGAGACTGTCGCCGTCGATCAAACATTGGCGGACGCGAAACCGCAAGACTTCGATGCCCTTATGATTCCGGGCGGACTAATGAATCCTGACGCGTTGCGTTCGTCCGAAGAAGCGCTCGAGTTCGTTCGCCATTTCTTTCGTGAGGGAAAACCGGTGGCGGCAATCTGTCATGCGCCGTGGGTGCTGATCGATGCCGGCCTGGCCCGCGGACGCACGCTGACTTCGTGGCCGGCGATCAAGACCGACGGGCGGAACGCAGGCGGGAACTGGGTCGACCAGGAAGTGGTCGTGGACAACGGGCTGGTCACGAGCCGAAAGCCGGACGATATCCCCGCCTTTAACAAAAAGATGATCGAAGAATTTTGCGAAGGCCGGCACACGACCACTTCGGGCACCCAATCGAGCGATTTGGAAACCTAGCGGGCAAATTGCCTTGCATGTCGGGCGGCGAGGCCGTCTATGTTTTCATAAGCGGCCTGCCTCCTCATGACGACTGCCAACAAAATCACCGTGGTCCGGATTCTGATGATTCCGGTATTCGTTACATTGGCGATTTACTACGGGGAAAGCATCCAGGAGGGAAATCCCCAGGAGTGGATGCGTTTCACGGCCGTCTCAGTTTTCCTGCTGGCTGCGATCAGCGACGGCCTCGATGGCTATGTGGCGCGCCGCTACAATCAGCGCAGCTCGCTCGGGATGATTCTTGATCCGATCGCGGACAAGGGGCTGCTTCTCAGTGGCATTATCACGCTCAGCATCAGCAATTGGAGCCAGGTCGATCCGCACTACGGAAAACTCCCAGCCTGGTTTCCAGTCCTCGTGATTACCCGCGATACGGTGATTTTGCTCGGCAGCGCACTGCTTCATGTCTTGAACGGCACCATGCGGGTTCGACCGAGCTGGACCGGAAAAGTGGCTACCGTCCTCCAAATGGCCGCGATCGCGTGGGTCATGCTCCAATTCAAGATTCCACCGTTGATCTACATCGTTTTGGCTGCCGGGTTTTTCACTTTGATTTCAGGCGTGATTTACGTCCGCGATGGCGTGCGGCAGTTAACCGCGCAAGGACACGCCAATGCCAAGATCGGATAGAGGCGAAGCTTTCATGGATTCGAAGCAGGCCGAAGACAGTGTCGGCACCGTCGCCATTGTCGGACGGCCCAACGTCGGAAAATCCGCGCTCTTTAATCGGCTTGTCGGCCGGAACATCGCGATCGTGCACGATCAGCCGGGAATCACGCGTGATCGGCTTGCCGCCCTTTCATCGCGCGGCCGCCGGCCCTTCAGTGTCT
>JBBRMO010000266.1:0-3509 GCA_038230815.1 Chthoniobacterales bacterium | reverse complement strand
TGTTACTCGATGCACGAGGCATTCGCCTTGAGCCTCCGCCCCGCCAAATCCTCGGACGCATTAAAAGACCGGCTCATGTCGATGGTGCGAAACCGGCAGAAGACCTAGCCCTCTTCTTTCCTGCTCCTTTTCCTCTTCTCTTCTGTCCTGCTCCTGATCCTGATCTTTCCGGAGATCGGGGCGTCAGGACAGAGATCATGAGTAGGATGATGGGCGTCGCGCCCCGGGCTACCCATGAATCGCCAGCCTTTGGCGCCAGGCAGATAGTTTCGGGCCGCGCGCCTGCTACAGGGGCGGCTCCTGCAGAATGAACTCCTGCAAAAATCCGTAAAAATTCACCTGGAACAAACCAAGATCACGTCGTGAGCCGATCGGCGAACGATAATGGTCGCAAAGTTCGCCGTCGGAGAAATTATATTTGGCGGCGATGGCCAACCGCGCCTGGTTGAGAGCGTTCAACCAGGCCTCAGCGTTCTCCGCCGGGATGCGAAGGGTGCAGTTGGCAAACGGTTTGGCGCAGCCCTCCAGTTGCTGCAAATCCGCCGTCACGGTCTCGGTGGCCGTTCGAAATAATCGACGTAGCTCCGGTTCCACATAGATTTTCCATTCTGCGCAGATTTCCGTTTCGGACGCAACCGCGGGGGTGCTGAAAATGCGCTTCTGCGCAGCCTCAACGCCTTCGTAGCTGCAACTTTCCGGAATTTGGCGCAGCAGTTCCGCCAGAAACGGATCGAGCTCGGAAATCTCGAGGCAATCTTTCTGGCGGCGAAATTCCATCAGATCAGTTCGTTCGTTCGAGCGTAGCCAGGAGGAGGTAGCCGTGCAGTTGTTGGACGTAAAGCTCGGCTCGTTCCCGCATGCCACTCCACAAGATGGACCGTCCAAGCTGGTGGACCTCCAGCATGTGCTTCTCCGCATTTTCTTTCGTCAGGCCGAAGACTTTTTGGAAAACCATCGTGACATAACTCATCAGGTTCACCGGGTCATTGTGAACGACGACCTGCCAGGGAACATCGAGTTCTTCGGCGGCACGCGTTTCCTGCTCGACCACCGGGTTTTCGACTGACGATCCGAAGGAACTCTGCATCGGGGCGAATGGGTTGTGGCTCAGTCAGTTCTGCTGGCGCCACCGTCGCCCACCCTCGCGTGGCTCCCCAGTCATGAAAATAAGGTTATCACAGAGTAAGTACGGTTCAACGGTGGATCGTGCGCTCCGTCGCGCGATATTTATAGGTTCGGCAAGACGGTGGATCGTGGGCTCCGTCGCGCGATGTTTATAGGCGCGGTTTCGCCGCCACTTTCTGGCACCGGGCGACGGCGCGCTCGATCCACCCCCCTGACCACTTTTTCCTGGATTCGTTTCATTTCGGCCGCGCCGGCGGGCGTTTTGTCATCGTAGCCGCGCAGGTGGAGGAGGCCATGGACCAGATAGAGACGCACTTCGTGTTCGACTGAGGTGCGGAAGGCGCGCCCCTGGCGCCGGGCGGTTTCCGTGCTGATTACGATCTCGCCGTGCTGAAACGTGATGACGTCGGTGGGCCCAAATTCATTGAGGAAGCGTCGATGCAAATCGGCCATGCGATGGTCAGAGACCAGCACAACTGTCACTTCAATGAGTTTCGAGAGGACGTTTTTGTTCCGTCCCGAACAGTTGAGGCAAGCGGTCAGAGCCCCCTCTGCAAACTGTTGCAGGGATGGCAATTTAACCGGAACCAGACGTTGCCGATTACGAACAATGATCGCAGGCATGAGTGAATCAATCTCTTCACGTCAGCGGCCGCGTTTCGGCCTGAAAATTTCGCGTTATCAACCGCGCGCCCTTGTTGAAGGTGAGGTAGGACCAGGCCCATTGCATCAGGACGACAAGGCGATTACGAAACCCGACCAGAAAAATAATGTGGACGAAAAGCCAGGCGAGCCAGGCAAGCAGTCCGCTGAAGTGAACAAAGCGCAGATCGGCCACCGCCTTGTTCCGCCCTATTGTGGCCATACTGCCCTTGTCCCAGTAACGAAAACGTTCCGGCTTCCGCTCGTCGATCATCGCGACGATGTTGCGGGCGGCGTGGCGGCCCTGTTGCATCGCCACCGGTGAAACACCCGGCAACGGCTTTCCTCCTTGATAACTAAAACTCGCCAGGTCCCCGATCACCTGCACCTCGGGATGGCCCGGAATCGTGAGGTCCTCGTTCACGATCACCCGTCCCGCCTTATCGACCGGAACACCAATCGTTTTTCCGACAAAGGAAGCGGCGTTGCCGGCGGCCCAAATCTTCACCCGGCAAGGAATGAACTCGTCCCCTACTTCGACTCCCGCTTCCGTCAGGTTCTTTGCATGAACGCCGGTGCGCACTTCGACGCCGAGCTCCTTCAACTGTTTCATGGCGCTGGCGGAAAGGTCTTCGGGAAAACCAGAGAGAACTCGCTCATCACTTTCCACCAACACCACTCGTGCGCTCGAGGGATCGATGTGCTTGAAATCCTTATCCAACGTAAAACGCGAGATCTCGGCGATCGCGCCCGCCATTTCCACCCCCGTCGGGCCGCCACCTATGATCACGAACGTCATGGCCGCAGCCTTGGCCGCTTCGTCCGAAATTTTTTCCGCATACTCGAAGGCCAGGAGGAGACGACGGCGGATCTCGATCGCGTCCTCCAGGCTTTTCAAGCCCGGCGCCAGTTTCTCCCATTCGTCGTGACCGAAATAGGAATGCCGTGAACCGGTTGCGAGGATCAGGTAATCGTACGCAATCTCACGATCGTCGATGTTTATCGTACGCCCTTCGACGTTGACCGATTTCACTTCGGCCAGAATCACCTCAGTGTTTTTATAATGGCCCAGGATCCCTCGAATGGGTGCGGCAATGTCGGCCGGCGAAAGTGCCGCGGTGGCGATCTCGTAGAGCAACGGCTGAAAGAGATGGTGGTTCGTCCGGTCGATCACTGTCACCCGCACTTCCTCTTTGGTCAGCAGCTTCGCCGCCTCCAGGCCTCCAAACCCGGCGCCGACAATGACGACTTCAGGTTTTGGATCCGAGTCATTTTCCATGGCCGCAATTTCCCCAATCGAGAATCCGATGCGAGCACTTTGTTGAGGGGCGAGGTTCTTCTTCACCGTGGGAGCCGCCTTTGGGCGGCGATTCGTGGAGGAGTGCACAGGCCCCACCTTGACGAAGAACCGCCTCAAAACAGTTGTCAGGCGTTCCGGCTGGGGTATCTTCCGCGCCTTATGCCAAAGCCGATTGCGCGCAGCAAGACCCGAAAGTCCGTCTCGAAGCGGTTCAAGATCACCGGGACGGGAAAAGTGATGCGGCAACATGCCTCCCGGAGACATCTCCTTTCCTCAAAGAGCGCCAAGCGCAAGCGCCACATGGCGAAGTCCGCCGAGGTCCATCACACGGACACCGCCCGGATCAAGATGAACATGCCGTTCGCTTGACAGCGACTCCATGAGTCGCGCTTCCAGCGCTATTGATTTTTTCATCTCATTCGTCCTGGGGCGTCGCCCCAAT
>JBBRMO010000265.1:0-3515 GCA_038230815.1 Chthoniobacterales bacterium | reverse complement strand
TCGTCACAAACTCAAGCGGAGATACATGCTCACTTCTAAGGAAAAATCCGACACCAAGCGGTTACCCATGATGCCCATCCGGGACGTCGTCATATTTCCTTACATGATGACTCCGTTCGTGGTGGGACGGGAATCGAGCGTTCGGGCGCTCGAGGAGGCGATGGCCGGCGATAAGAAGATCTTTCTCGCCACGCAGCATGACGCTTCGATCGACGAACCGCGGCCCAATGAGATTTTCAACGTCGGGACGGTGGTAAACATCGTTCAGAGTCTGAAACTTCCCGATGGCAATATCAAAGTATTGGTGGAAGGAGTCGAACGGGCCAAGGTCGTTTCGGTCAGCGACGACGAGGGCTTTTTCCGCGCCGTGGTGCGGATCTTCAATTTCAAGGTGGAGGCGGGCGCGCAGTTAGAAGGACTGGTCGGACGCGTCACTACGCTGTTCGAGCAGTACGTCAAGCTCAGCCAGAACCTGAATTACGAAACCATGATCGCGGCCATCCGGGTGGACGATCCGGGAAAGCTGGCCGATACGGTGGGCGCAAACCTGCAGCTCACGATCGAGGAGAAGCAGGAGCTGCTTGAAATTTTCGATCCGGTCGACCGGCTGACGCGCGTCGCCGAAATGCTCGATATCGAGATCGAAAAGCTCAACGTCGATCGCACCATCCAGGGGCGTGTGAAACGCCAGATGGAAAAGGCGCAGAAAGAGTACTACCTCAACGAAAAGATCAAAGCGATTCAGAAAGAACTGGGCCGGGGCGAGAAGAGCGAAATCGATGAGCTAAAGCGGCGCATCGAAATGTCCGGTATGACCAAGGACGCGCTCGAAAAAGCCATGGCGGAACTGAAGCGGCTTGAGAACATGCCGCCCATGTCCGCCGAATCCACCGTCTCGCGCAACTATCTCGACTGGCTGCTCGCGGTGCCGTGGAAGAAGAAATCGAAAGAGATTCGCGAACTGGCTTTCGCCGAGCAAGTGCTCGAATCGGACCACTACGGTCTCGAGAAGATCAAGGAACGCATCCTCGAATTTTTAGCCGTGCGGCGGCTGGTGAAGAATCCGAAGGGGTCGATCCTTTGCTTCGTCGGGCCTCCCGGCGTGGGCAAAACATCACTCGGAATGTCGATCGCGAAAGCGACGGGGCGGAAGTTCGTACGCATGTCTCTGGGCGGCGTTCGCGACGAGGCGGAGATCCGCGGACATCGCCGCACGTACATCGGCGCGTTGCCGGGACAGATTATCCAGATGATGAAAAAGGCCGGCACCAAGAACCCGGTATTCATGCTGGATGAAGTGGACAAAATGTCGATGGATTTCCGGGGCGATCCGTCGTCGGCGCTGCTCGAAGTTCTCGATCCCGAGCAGAATTTCATGTTCGTCGATCACTATCTCGACGTCGAATACGATTTAAGCCAGGTGTTCTTCATCGCGACGGCGAACGTGCTGCACACCATTCCCCCGGCGCTGCAGGACCGCATGGAGGTGATCCGGCTCTCGGGATATACGGAACTCGAGAAGCTTGAGATCGCCAAACGCTTCCTGGTCCGCAAGCAGATGGAGCAGACCGGGCTTTCGGACAAACAGGTGCAGTTTACCGACGATGGCTTGACTGCCCTGATTCAGTACTACACGCGCGAAGCGGGCGTGCGCAATTTGGAACGCGAAGTCGGCAATGTCTGCCGTAAGATCACGCGCAAGGTGGTCAATCATCAGAACCTGAAAGAAAGTAAAGGGGAGCTGGCCTCCGCTGTAATCGATACCGCGAAGTTGGCCGAGTTGCTGGGCCCGCAGAAATTCCGCGATACCGAGACCGATAAGAAGAGCGAGATCGGCGCGGCTACAGGCTTGGCCTGGACCGAGGTCGGCGGCCAGATTCTCACGACGGAAGCGACCCTGATGGAAGGCAAGGGTAAATTGACCGTCACGGGAAAACTGGGAGAGGTGATGCAGGAATCCGCCCAGGCCGCGATGAGTTATGTGCGTTCGCGAGCTCACCAGATGGGCCTGCCCCGGGATTTTTATCGCAACCTGGACGTGCACCTTCACATTCCTGAGGGCGCGATCCCGAAGGACGGACCATCCGCCGGGATCACTATCGCGACTACCATCTGCAGCGCTTTGACTCGGATTCCCGTACGCGGCGATGTAGCCATGACGGGAGAAATCACGCTTCGCGGCAAGGTTCTCGGAATCGGCGGTCTAAAAGAAAAATTGCTTGCCGCGCACCGGCATGGGATCCATGAAGCGATCATGCCGAAGGACAACCAAAAGGATCTGCCGGAGATTCCGGAACAGATCCGCAACGCGATGAAGCTGCATTTCGTCGAATCGATGGACGAAGTTTTGAAGATCGCGCTGGAGCGGGAGTTGATCGCGCTGCCCCTCCCGGAAGTTGCGCTGGTGGATCTTGGACCCCAGGCGGAAGAGAATCGGGCCCATTAGCCGTTCGGGCGCGCACCGCCGTAGCCCGGATCTTTGACGGCCGGATTGTTGTAAACTTGTTAGCAGAGTTCGTACTTAGCGCGAATCAAACGGAGCAGTTTCCTGCCGACGGGCTATCCGAGATTGCTTTTTTAGGTAGGAGCAACGTCGGAAAGTCCAGCCTGATCAATACGCTTATTGGACAAATAAGGCTGGCTTTCACAAGCAACTCGCCGGGTCGCACGCAGTCGATCAACTTCTATCGCATTGACGGAAGCTTTTATTTTGTGGATCTGCCGGGTTACGGTTTCGCGCGGGTTCCCAGAGGTTTCCAGGAAGAATGGAAGCGGTTGATTGAGCGCTACTTGCGGGAGAGAACGCACCTCCAATTTTCAATTTTAATTCTGGATGCCCGACGGGGCTGGATGGACAAGGATTTGGAGCTAAAGAGATGGCTCGAGGCAGAGAATCGGAAATATCTGGTCGTCGCGACCAAGATGGACAAGTTGAATCGAAAAGAACAACAGCGCGGGCTGACGGAGATATCGAAAATCTCCGGAAACCCGCTGCCGTTCTCGGCCCTGACCGGCCGGGGAGTGAGGGAAATTTGGCAAGCGATAGCGAAAATACAACACCAGTAGCCGTTCCGGCAGTGGAAGAGGCTCCAGCCAAGCAGATGGAAACGGCGCCCGGCGGCGACGGCGACGGCGCGCCCGCGAAGGTTTCCGGCAATACTTCGGCGGCGGCCCCGCCTACGGCGCCCGACCCACCGGTGGAAGCTCCCACGCCGGCAGTGGGGGCGCCGCCCTCGGGGGCGCCTCAAGGCAGCCAGCATCCGCATGCCCAGCGGCGCAAGAATGCGCAGGCTATGGCTAAGAACGGGTCTCCGACGCTCGATCTGGTTGAGCTCAAGGACATGAGCATACAGAAGCTCAATCAGGTCGCCAAAGACCTGTCCGTGACCGGCGCCGCGGGTCTGCGGAAACAAGAGCTGATTTTCAAGATCCTCCAGACACAGGCCGAGAAGAGCGGCCTGATCTTCTCCGAGGGTGTTCTTGAATGCCTGCCGGATGGATTCGGGTTTCTCCGC
>JBBRMO010000264.1:0-3515 GCA_038230815.1 Chthoniobacterales bacterium | reverse complement strand
GGGGATGACGAACGCTCCGACTTCGGGGTGGGCGAAGCGGTCTTTTCCGTCGTAACGGAAACGGTGGGGTCGGATGCGGTGGCTTCGGGGGAGGCGGGCGCCGGGCTCGACGTTTCTTCCTGGGCCAGGGCAAATGGCACGGCGGCGGCAAAGAGGACGGTGAGAGCGAGGATGGCGGTTTTCATCTGGGTCTCCTGTTATTGGACGCTGGCGGCAGGCCCCGAGCGCGGGCTGGACGCCGATTAATTTGAGGCGCGAATCGTAGTTCGCGCGCCGAACTTGCGTCAAGACTGAATTCCCGCGCAAGACCGCTGGCCATGATCGTGCTCTTACGACTTGACGGATGGTGTAGCATTGTCCCCACAAAAGTCGTAAGATGCTTCTCTCCACTATTCGAACCGTTCTTGGCAGCCTCGCTCTCGGAGCCCTCATCGTTTATACCATGAGGCTGCCGGACCATCCCAGGACACAGGCGCGACGCTCGCTTTCCGCAAGTGTACCAGCTCAGTCCTTCCCGAATACCGCTCTGATAGCCGGCCCCTCCATCGGGGCCGATGTCCAGTTGCCGGTGGGCCCGGTGAGCCGCTCCCAGATCATTGATCATTGCTTCAACACCGAAATAAAATTCGCCGTCCCCATGATCCGGGGACAGAACGCGGTAGTGACGGCGGCGCTGAAAGAGGAATGGGAAATAGTTCGCAAGCTGATCGATGCTGGTGCGCCCGTGGAATCGACGGATGAGACCGGGATGACGGCCCTAATGGTAGCCGCTCGCCAGGGCAACCTCGAGATGGTCAGGACTTTGGTGGAACGCCAGGCCCGTATCGATTTCATGGATTTCGAGGGACGCACCGCGATTCATTATGCGATGGCCGCCGGGAAACGGGACGCAGTGGAAGTTCTGCTGTCGCTCACGCCGACGTTCGACTCGGGCTCCGCCGCCGCGCGCGATCTGCTGACGACCGCTCTTGCCAGCGGCGACATGACAATTTTTCAGTCCATCCTGGAACGCTTTCCACCCACTCTGGAATGGACGGCGAACACTCGGCGCGCCCTGGAGGTCGCCATCAAGGCCGGGATGAAAGAGCAGGTCCGCCTTCTCTTAAACAAACATCCCGCGCCACCGACCCGCGAGAACGGCACGGTCCCGTTGATCGCCTACGCGATTGCCAGTGACGACACACCGCTATTCCAAACCCTGCTGGCGTGTGGCAGCGACCCGAACCTCGTGATCCCGAAAACGGCCGAAAAGGAGTTCATCGCGCTGATCAAATCGAAATACCTGCGGCTCTACATCCAGGAGGAGAGTGGCGTGAACCTGTTGATGCTCGCCGCCGGCCTTGGGAAGGCGGACTATGTGCGCGCGCTGCTCGATGCCGGGGCCGATCGTAACCGGCATACGCCGCGCGAAAAGATGATGGCTCTCTATTTCGCGGCCTGGACGGAAAACTGGAAATGCGTCCAAATGCTGCTCGGCGGCGGACCAACTCTGGAGCAGTTACGCGTGGAGATTTCCCTCTCGCAACAACATGCGGTCGTGATCAAGGACGGCGTCACGGTGTTCACCACGAAGGTTTCGACGGGACGGAACGGCTTCACCACCAAGCCTGGTTATTACGTCATCACTGACAAGGATCGCGACCATCGCTCGACGATTTACAAATGTCCGATGCCATATTTTATGCGACTGAGCTGCCGCGATTTCGGTTTGCACGAGGGCGTTGTCCAGCCATACCCGGCGTCACATGGCTGCATCCGTCTCCCGGCTGATGCGGCAAAAAAATTGTTCGTCGACCTGCCGGTCGGAACGGTCGTCAGCATCAATTAGCCGCACGGCGCGCGTAGACATCCGCGCTGGTCTCCCATAGTCTTTGGCGTATCCCATTATGGATGTGACGCCGATATCTGAGCTGAGCGGATTGCGCCATGAGTACGAAGCGCATGGCCTTCGTCGCGCGGATCTCCACTCCAATCCAATCGAGCAATTCCGGGCCTGGTTCGCCGCGGCCCTCGCTGCTGACATTCGCGACGTCAACGCGATGAGCCTGGCCACGGCAATGCCGGACGGCAAACCTTCTGTCCGGATCGTTCTGCTGAAAGGTGTGGATAGACGGGGCTTCAGCTTTTTTACCAACTATGAAAGCGAGAAGGGCCGCCAACTGGAGGCGAATCCCCATGCCGCCCTGGCGTTTTACTGGGTGAAACTGGAACGCCAGGTGCGGATCAGCGGCCCCGTGGAAAGGACATCGAGGGAAGACTCCGCCGTCTACTTCCATTCTCGCCCGCCGGGCAGCCGCCTCGGCGCCTGGGCCTCCAAACAGAGCGAGGTGATTGATAGCCGGAAGATTCTCGACGCTCGCCTTGCCCAGATGGTTGAACGCTTCGAGGGCGAAGAAATTCCGCTGCCCCCTCATTGGGGGGGCTACCGCGTCATGCCGGAGCAAATGGAATTCTGGCAGGGCCGGCCCAACCGCCTCCACGATCGCTTCCGTTATTCGCTCTCCGGGGACGGCGCCTGGCAGATCGATCGCCTCGCCCCGTGACGCCTGGCGATTCGCCGCGCTCCCGCGCCTGGAAAGAGAATCCGCATCCGCGCTATTGGTGGCACCGTTTGCCGGGAAATGAGTACGTTCCGTCGGTTTATTCGGACTTGAGCGAAGACGAATGGTCCGTGCTTCGCGATTGGTACGCGGAGACCGATCGCAGCGGCCCGATCGGCGAATGCGCGGTGCCCCTCATTTCGTGGCTGCATGGTTTGGTGATGGGAAATCGTATTGGCCGGATCGCGCAGCTCGGGACGTGCGCCGGCTATTCCGCTCTCCTTCTCGGATGGATGCAGCGGCGGATGAACGCACCTCGCGGTCTTTTCAGTCTGGATCTCGATCCGGCGATGTGCGAGATCTCGCGCCGCTGGATCGCCCGCGCCGGTCTCCAGGATTTCGTCGAAATCGCCGAAGGCAGTTCGCTCGACCCGGCGTCGATCGCCACGGCCCGGGAATATCTCGGAGACGATCCCGCCCTGATCATTGTCGACAGCTCGCACGAATATCGGTCGACTCTCGCCGAACTCGATCTTTGGTATACCGCGCTCACCCCGGGAGGTCTTCTGGTTCTCCACGATGTGAGCGAATTCGCTCGCGGTTTCGATGTCACCGGGGAAGGCGGAGTCCGTCGCGCGTTTGCCGAATGGCGGAAGAATCATTCGGAGGCGGAAACCTTCGCGCTCAATAGTGAGGCGCGCTCGATGGATTCGCCGCGACCGCTCTATCAGGACGCTTGCGGGGTTGGCCTGATTCACAAACCAAACTCCGGGCCGCGCGATGCCTGAATCGAGACTCGTCGTGGTTCGCGGCGACCTTACGAAACTGGCGGTCGATGCCATCGTAAACGCTGCCAACACCACGCTGCTGGGCGGGGGCGGCGTCGACGGCGCCATTCATCGGGCCGCCGGTCCGGAATTGCTTGCCGAATGCCAAACGCTCGGCGGTTGTCGCCCAGGCGAGGCCAAAATAACT
>JBBRMO010000263.1:0-3517 GCA_038230815.1 Chthoniobacterales bacterium | reverse complement strand
CCTGCGCGATCCGAAAATTCTCGTGTTCTCGCCCGCCGACGTCCTCCAGCGCATCAAGCGGAAGGGCGACCTCTTCGCGCCGGTCCAGCAGCTGAAGCAGAAACTTCCCCGGTTCGGTTGATCCACGAAACGCGCTGGTTTCGCCCGTTTGGTGCTGAAACGCTCACCGCTGTCCCATGCGCCACGGGCAAGATGCCCGTGCTACGAATGGCACCTCGCGTTTTACGGTTCGCGGACAACTTTTTCCGCATCCTTGTCTGAGCGCAAACCCACGAAGGCGGGATGCCGCAAATGGCCATCGCGAGTCCATTCTACGAATTTGACTTGGCCCACGAGTTTCGGCTTTACCCACGTCACGTTTTTTTCGGCCACCGGATCACCAAACGGCGAGCCCTTTTGTTTCTGGCGCAGCAGCCGCGGATGAAGCTTCCCCAACGTCTTCGCGTCGAACCCGGTCCCCACCTTCCCCGCGTAGCGCAGTGCCCGCCCCTCGAAATAGCCCAGCAGCAGCGCCCCGAAATGGGCGCGCTTACCGGCCGGCGCGGTAAACCCGCCGATGACGAATTCCTGTTCACGGACAAAGCGCACCTTCATCCAGGCCCCCGAGCGCTTACCCGACTCATAACGGGAGGAAACCCGCTTGGCGACGATTCCTTCGAGGCCGTGGCGCCGGCTCGCCTTCAGAATCGCTGCAACCGATCCGCCCAGTGATTGCGACAACCGAATGGGGCCATCTCTCTTGACGACGATCTTCGAAAGCAATTTGCGCCGGGCTTCGAGAGGTTCCTGACGCACGTCCTTTCCTGCCACCGTCATGACGTCGAAAACATAAAAGAACAGCGGAGGATGACCGACCCCATCTTCGAATCGCTGGAGCTGCTGAAACGAAGAACGACCGCGCGGCTCCAGCGCGACAAGCTCGCCGTCCAGCACGACCGGGGGCAGTCGGACGTCCGTCAATGCGTCCTCAATTTCGGGATACTTCGCGAATCGATTCTGGTTGCGGGACCACAAGCTGCCGCCTCGCTCATCGATCACCGCGATCGCCCGAAAACCATCGAATTTCACCTCGTACGACCATTCTTCCCCCTCCGGAAGTTTCGTGGTGGGGCGGGCGAGCATCGGTTCCACAAATCCGGCGCGACCTCCCCGGTTGGGCGCTTTTTTCCGTGGGGTCGTCTTCGCGACTGGCTTGGCCTGGCGCGCGGCTCCCCGCAATGTTGCCGCGATTGCCTTCATCGATTTACCCGACTTGGCCGAAACATCTTCGGCTCGGCCCAGGGAAGGATGATCGTCCTCTCGTTTGATCAGAAGCCATTGCGTCTCTTCATTTTTCAGGCGGATCAGCATCCACGCTCCGCGAAGTTTCCGGCCGGCGAGTTCGAAGTCCACATGTCCATGCTTGAGTCCGGTCTGCGCGGATTTCTCGCCATAGGAAACCCGGCCTCGATCCCAAACCATCACGGTACCGCCGCCGTATTCCCCTTTGGGAATGCTCCCTTCAAAGTTCGCGTAAGCCAGCGGGTGATCCTCCACTTGAATCGCGAGTCTTTTTTCTCCTTTGCGCAGAGGAAATCCTTTCGGGACCGCCCAAGACTTCAAGACGCCATCCACGGCAAAACGCAGATCGTAATGCAGGCTTGAGGCATCATGTTTTTGGATCACGAAAGTTCCCGCCTTGGTCGAAGACGAGGCGGACGGCGCGGGCTCGCGGGTCCGGGTGAAATCTCTCTTCTCGCGATAGGAAACTAACTTTTTCATCGGGAATAATCAGACCGACTCGACGGCGACCACACGCTTTCGCTTCGCCTTCGCGTTCTCGCCCGCGTTGGCTTTCCTCAGCAGCCGGAGCAGCATCGCTTCGTCCGCCCGGAGGTGACGCGGGCGACTGGAGACGTTCTTTCCAACCAGACTTTTCCCGAGGTACGCGTCCACCACCGCCGGGTGAATGTAGCATTTGCGGCAGACCGTTGGCGTATTACCGAGCACTTGAGCGACCGCGGCATTTGCCTCCGCGATATTCTTCTTCGCTTCGGTTTCCGTCGTAAAGTCCTCCAGGCGATGGAGGGCCGCCGACATCATAACCGTGCCGGCCCACGTGCGAAAATCCTTGGCGGTAAAATCATCCTCGGTGATCACGCGCAAGTAGGCATTGACCTCCTCCGAGCCCACGTGCGCGGTGGTGCCGTCCTCTTCCGCATACGTAAAAAGCTGCTGGCCGGGGAGGTCCTGACATTTTCGAACGAGCCGCGCGATGGCGGGATCATCGATGGCGATGGCATGTTGCACACCGCTCTTGCCTCGAAATTCAAAGCGCACCTTCGATCCGTTTACCGAGGCATGACGGTTGCGCATGGTCGTCAAACCGTACGATTGGTTCGTGCGGGCGTATTCGTCGTTTCCGACGCGGATAAGCGTTTGCTCGAGGAGGCGCACGACCCCGGCGAGAACCTTTTCCTTCGGCATGCCGGGCAGCGCCAAGTCAAGCTTCACCCGACGCCGGATAAACGGCAATTTCCGCCCGAAATCGAGCATGCGCTCGAACTTGGTGGCGTCGCGCGTCGCGCGAAACCGCGCGTGATAACGGTATTGCTTTCGACCTTTTACATCGCGCCCGGTCGCCTGGAGGTGCGCGGTCGGCTGCGGGGCAATCCACACATCCCGCCACGCCGGCGGGATCACCAAGCTCTTGATCCGCGACAAGGCATCTGGATCCGTCAGCCGGCAGCCATCGCTCTTTTCGTAAACGAAACTCTTGCCTCGCGAGCGCCGCCGGATTCCCGGCGCGGCGTCGGTCACGTAACGAAGTCCCGCCTCCCGCGCGGCCTGGGCATGCGTTTCATTCAAGGCGGATGCGATCACATCGTAGAATCGCTCCGCAGGGCGATGTTGCGTGCCGCGATCTTGATCGATCCTCGCGCCCAGCCGCCGGGCAGTCGCTCGGCGATTCTTACGACCGCTTCCCCAAGCCAGACCGATGGGATCCATATGAATCAAACCCTTGCGGGTAAGCGCGTCGCGGTCCTGGCCACCGATGGTTTCGAGCAGTCAGAACTCGAGAAACCGGTCGAAGCGCTCAAGCGGGCCGGTGCTGAAATCCAAGTCGTCTCGCTGCGGGCCGGATCCATTCTGGGGATGGAGCACGCCGACAAGGGACGGAACGTGGACGTCGACCTCGTCCTAAGTGACGCGCGGCCGGAGGATTTTGATGCTCTTCTGCTGCCCGGCGGACTGATGAATCCGGACGCGCTCCGTTCCGAGCCGCCGGCCGTTCGCTTCGTGAAGGCCTTTGCTTCAGCCGGCAAACCGATTGCCGCGATTTGTCATGCACCCTGGATCCTGATTGAAGCCGACTTGGTGAAAGGCCGCACGCTCACTTCCTGGCCCGCCATCAAAAGCGATGTCAAAAATGCTGGCGGCCATTGGGTCGACTCGGAGGTCGTCGTCGACCGTGGTCTCGTCACGAGCCGCAGCCCTGATGACATTCCGGCTTTCAACGAAAAGATGATCGCGCTGT
>JBBRMO010000262.1:0-3525 GCA_038230815.1 Chthoniobacterales bacterium | reverse complement strand
TGGCGAAACAACCTATCCGCTGTCGGATCCGTTCCTCGTTCTCGCGACCCAGAATCCGCTCGAGCAGGAAGGCACCTATCAGCTCCCCGAAGCGCAGCTCGATCGCTTCATGCTGAAACTCCACATCGGTTATCCCGAAAAGGCCGAGGAGCGCCAGATCCTCGATTTGATGGCGACTTCCGCGCCGAACCTGAAGGTCATGCCCGTCGTCGATCCCCAGCAGATCATCGCCGCGCGTTCGGTGGTCAACGAAATCTACATCGACGATCGGGTGAAGGATTACATCGTCGACGTCGTCTGGGCCACGCGCGACCCGGGCGCTTACAATCTGAAAATGGAAGGCCTGGTTCGTTACGGCGCTTCTCCGCGAGCAACCATTTACCTTGCCCTGGCCGCTCGCGCGCACGCCTTCCTGAACGGTCGTGGTTACGTGACCCCGCAGGACATTAAGAGCATTGGGACCGACGTCCTGCGTCATCGCGTCATCGTTAGTTACGAAGCGGAAGCCGAAACGATCACAAGCGAAACCATCGTCGATCGCATCTTCGCCGGTCTGCCGGTGCCGTAATCATGACGCCGCGGGATCCCTCGACTGCTCTCCGCTCCGCTCGGGATGACGGGCAAACCCCGGCGGAAATCCTCAAAAAAATCCGTACCCTCGAGATCAAAACCAAGGGCCTCGTCCAAACGATCTTTGCGGGCGATTATCACAGCGTCTTCAAGGGGCGCGGAATGAACTTCGAGGACGTGCGCGAATACCAACCGGGTGATGAGATCCGCGCGATTGATTGGAACGTAACGGCACGGCTCGGGACGGCGTTCGTGAAAAAATTCACCGAAGAACGGGAATTGACGGTCGTCCTCGTCGTGGATGTGAGCGCTTCGGGAAATTTCGGGAGTGTCTCGCAATCGAAACGTGAATTGGCTGCCGAGGTCGCATGTCTGCTCGCTTTCAGCGCCATCCGCAATAACGATAAAGTCGGGCTCCTCCTCTTCAGTGATCGGGTGGAGCTGTTCATCCCTCCGAAGAAAGGGCGCTCCCATACGCTGCGCATCATTCGCGAAATTTTATTTTTCGAACCAGCGGGACGCGGCACCGCTCCCGCCCTTGCGCTGGACTACTTGAACAAGGTCGTGACCCGCCGGGCCGTTGTTTTCTTCGTCTCCGATTTCCAGACCAGCGATTTCTCGCGCGAACTTTCCGCGAGCGCGCGCCGGCACGATTTCATCGCGGTTCACATCCAGGATCAGCGGGAGGAACATTTGCCAAATATCGGCATCATCACGCTCGAGGATGCCGAGACCGGCGAGCAGATCGAGATCAACACCGGCGACCGCGCGACGCGGACCCGATTCAGCGCCCTGGCCGAGACCCGGCGGGCCGAGCTCAATCGCACCCTGCGCCGAAACCACATCGATGCGATCTCGCTCCGAACGGGTGAGAATTACCTTCCTGCCTTGCGATCGTTTTTCAAACAGCGCGAACGGCGCCTGGCGGTCCGATGAACTCCTTCCTCGCGGTCGCAGATATTCACGAAATCGCGCAACCGGTTGATTACTCGCTCATTCCTCCCTGGGTAATTTACGGCGCCATCCTCCTCGGTCTCGTTGCGCTCGGATTGATCGGCTGGTGGATTCGAAAGCGGACGCTCCGCCCCAAACCCATGCCATCTCCGCGGGCGCGCGCCCTGGAGCAGCTCCAGAAAATCGGACGTGAAATGGAAATGCTCACTCCCTACGAATTCAGCATCGTAGTCTCCGACATCCTGCGGCGCTACGTCACCGAGCAATATCAATTGCCCGTGACCCGCCAGACCTCGGTGGAATTCCTCAGCCTGCTCGCGCAAGCCTCTCCATTCTCCGGGGATGAGGCTTCGCTGCTCGAAGACTTTCTCGGGCAGTGCGACTTGATCAAGTTCGCGCGCTACGACGCGACACCGGAGGACAGCCGGCGTCTGTTGGAAGAGGCAATGCAATTCGTCCAGGGAGGGAAACTTGAACCTGCGTGATTGGTTGCCGGCGAATTCCGCGCTGACCTTCGCGCACCCTTGGTTCCTCTTGTTGCTGATCGCGATTCCGCTCCTTGCCTGGTTCCGGGGGAAGAGCGGGCCGGCCGCGGCCCTGACTTTCTCATCCACGGCGGTCTTGCAGGCTCTCGGCAAGACCAGCGCGGCGCGAGCGGGGAAATTCCTCCGCGCGTTAATCCTGGTCAGTCTGACGTGCTTCGCGGTCGCCATGGCCCGGCCGCAATGGGGCAAGAGCCTCACCCAAGTCGAAGCGAGTGGAATCGACATCATGCTCGCCCTTGATGTCTCCGGTTCAATGCTAACGAAAGATTTCACGATTGGCGGCGAGTCCGCCACCCGGATCGACGCCATCCGGGAGGTGACGCGCAAATTCATCGAGGGCCGGCCTAACGACCGGATTGGCATCATCGCGTTCGCCGGTCGCCCTTATGTGGTGAGCCCAATGACGCTCGATCATGACTGGCTTCTGAAAAACCTCGAGCGGGTCAAGATCGGACTGGTGGAAGACGGGACCGCGATTGGGTCGGGCATGTCGGCCGCGGCCAATCGATTGAACGACCTGCGTTCCAAGAGCCGTGTCATCGTCCTGCTCACCGACGGCGAAAACAACACGGGGAAGATCCCGCCCAATACGGCGGCGGAAGCAGTCAAAGCTCTCAAAATCCATTTCTACGCCATTGGGGCCGGGATTAATGGCATCGCGCCTACTCCCGTCTTCAATCCGCAAAACGGCAAGCCGATCACGGACATGTTCGGCAACGTCATGTATCAAAATCAACGAGTGCATTTCAACGAAGCGGGGTTGAAGGAAGTGGCGAAAATCGCAGATGGCCAGTTCTACCGCGCGACGGACACGAAATCGCTTGAGGAGATTTTTAGCGACATCGACAAACTCGAAAAGACGACGGTCTCGGTGAAGAAATATCAGCAATACCGCGATCTGTTTCCGGTGTGCATTGCGACCGGCCTGGGTCTGCTCCTGGCGCAACTTTTGTTGGCCCAAACGGTTTGGAAGAAATTGCCGTGATGAACTTCGGCGCGCCAGGCTGGTTTTGGGCCCTCCTTCTGATCCCCGGTGCCGTCCTGCTTTTTGCGCAGGCGGAGCGAAGGGCCGCGCGCCGCTTGCGCGAGTTCGTCTCCGAGCGCTTGCTGCCGGGTCTCGCGCGGACCGTGGACCGGCGCCGCCGAAAATTACGATTCGGACTGACGCTGCTGGGTATCATCCTGGCCACCGCCGCTCTGGCCAAACCACGCTGGGGTTACATTTATGAGGACGTGAAACGCAAAGGACTCGATTTGATCTTCGCGGTCGATACTTCGCGCAGCATGCTTTCCAACGACGTGCCGCCAAGCCGTCTCCAACGGGTCAAACTGGCCGCGCAGGATCTGCTCAATGAACTGCAAGGCGATCGCGTGGGCCTGATCGCCTTCGCGGGACGGGCCTTTTTGCAGGCACCTCTGACGATTGACTACAACGCTGCTGTCGAGGCCATCAACG
>JBBRMO010000261.1:0-3570 GCA_038230815.1 Chthoniobacterales bacterium | reverse complement strand
ATAGTCGACCTGCTCTGTCACGCGGCCCTTATCAACTTTGCGGTAAGGCGTTTCGATAAACCCGAACTCGTTGATTCGCGCAAAGGTGCTCATCGAGCTGATGAGACCGATGTTCGGACCTTCCGGCGTCTCGATGGGGCAGATCCGGCCGTAGTGGGACGGATGGACGTCGCGGACCTCAAACCCGGCGCGATCGCGGCTCAATCCGCCCGGCCCGAGGGCCGAGAGGCGGCGCTTATGCGTCAATTCCGCCAGCGGATTCGTTTGATCCATGAACTGCGAGAGCTGCGAGCGGCCGAAGAAATCGCGAATGACGGCACTGAGCGCTTTCGGGTTAATCAACTTCTGCGGCGTCATGCCATCGATGTTGATGTCGAACAGCGTCATGCGCTCCTTCACCAGGCGTTCCGTGCGTGCGAGACCGACCCGGCACTGGTTCGCCAGCAATTCACCCACGGTCCGAACCCGGCGACTGCCGAGGTGATCGATATCGTCCAGGGTGCCTTCGCCGCGGCGCAAACTGATCAGATACTTCATCGCGCCGATGAAATCCTTGTCCGTTACGATCCGCTCGCCGAGATCGACATCGATCCCGAGCTTCTGGTTGATCTTGTAACGGCCAACGCGGCCGAGGTCGTATTTCTTCGGGTCGAAAAAGAGCCGCTTCAGGAGTGCCTTGGCGTTCGCGACGGTCGGCGGATCGCCAGGGCGGAGTTTCCGATAAATATCTTTGAGCGCCTCTTCCTGATCGTGCGCCGGATCCTTTTTCAGGGCCTTCACGACGGTGTCGTCATTCGAAATGTCGATCACTTTCACCTCCTTGTGTCCGAGCGCCATGACCTGGCGCACGGTCGCCGCCGTCAGCGGCTCAAAGGCGCGGGCGACGGTCGCTTCACCGTCGAGCACGTCGGCGATCAGCACCTTGGTCGCGAGTTCTTCCTCGCCGAGTTTCTCACTCAGTTTGAGCGTCTCGATGCTGTAGAACAGCTTGATCACTTCCTCGTCGGAGCCGTAACCGAGCGCCCGCAGGAAAGTGGTGGCGAGGAATTTCCGCCGGCGTTTGCGGCGATCCAGATAGATGTAGAGCAGGTCGCTGGTGTCGAATTGCACTTCGATCCAGGAACCGCGGTCCGGAATGATCCGGAAACTGTAGAGCACCTTGCCGTTGAGATGGATGCTCGATTCGAAGGCAATGCCGGGTGAACGATGGAGCTGGCTGACGACCACGCGCTCGGCCCCGTTGATCACGAACGTCCCCTGCGGCGTCATGAGCGGGATCTCGCCCATGTAAACTTTCTCCTCTTTTGTCCCCTTCTCTTCGCGGAGCTGGAAGGTCACATGCAACGGCGCGCTGAAGGTCTGGCTTTCGCGCTGCGCTTCGAGGGCGCTCAGCTTGGGCTCCCCGATCTCGTAATGGCTGAAATCGAGGGTCGCCTTTTCATCGTAGCTCTCGATCGGGAATACTTCCTTGAAGACGGCTTGGAGACCGGAATTCTTCCGTTTCGAGAACGGCACGTCTTTTTGGAGAAAATCGACGTAGGAGTTGAGTTGGACCTCAATGAGGTTTGGAGGCTCGATTCCCTCCTTAATGGTTCCGAAGTAGATACGTTCCGACATAATTACTAGACCAATCTTCGCGGTTGTTAACGACACCCCGGCCGCACACGGGATGGCGAATGAAGGCTCACGCTCTCAAGCCGCGAGCAAGGAGCGCAAAAATAGCACCAAAACAGAGGCCGTCAAATTCCGTGCCACTGTTTTGTTGCCTGATTAAATTTTGTCCGTCAGTTGCGCGGTTGAAAATATTCCGACTGCTCTAACAAAAAGATTTCTGACACACCGGCCATCGGCGTGCAAGCTTTTTCGTCCCGCTCGGAGGGACGTGCTTCCGCACGTCCCATTAATCTCCGAGCAGCAATCCGTTTAGCTTGGGCGTTACTTGATCTCGACCTTCGCGCCCGCCGCTTCGATCTTCTTTTTGATCTCTTCGGCTTCGGCCTTGGTCACGCCTTCCTTGATGGTCTTGGGAGCGCCTTCAACGAGTGCCTTGGCTTCGGCCAGGCCGAGCCCGGGCACCGCGCTGCGCACTTCCTTGATCACCCCGATCTTGTTCGAGCCCATCTCTTTCAAAATCACTTCGAAAGCTGTCTTTTCTTCCGCGGGAGCTGCGGCTCCGCCGCCAGCGCCTGCTGCCGGAGCTGCTGCCGCTACCGGCGCTGCTGCGCTCACACCCCATTTTTCTTCGAGCTGCTTCACCAGACCAGCAATCTCGAGAACGGTCAGGCCGCTGAGTTGCTCCACGATTGTATTTGTATCCGCCATATTATTTTCCTCTCATGCGCCGCCTTCGGAAGCTTCCGAAGAATTACGCCCCGCAGCCGCGGGACCGGACGTTGTGTTTTTTGGTTGCTCGCTCCGCTCTCTGCGACGCGAAATTGTCTTTCTCTTCTGTAGCCGCGGTCCTGTGGGCCGCATTGTGGTTTAGATAAATTCGATTCTACGAAGCAGCGTCCGCCTTCGTTTCCCCGGTAGTTGGTTCCGCGGCGGCCGCAGCTTCCGGGGCGGGAACGACGGCTTCCTCTTCTTTGGCAGCGACAGGAGCTTCTTCTTGTTTGGTCTCGGCCTCAGGCGTCGTTGCTTCCGTCATCGCCGCAGGCGCTTCCTCTTTCCTGGCCTCGGGCGCTGGCGCTTCCGCGGTCACAGAAGGCGTCGAATCGCCCTTCTCAGCCTTTGCCGCCAGGAGCCGGGCAAACGCCGAGGCGGGCTCGTTCAAAACTCGAACCAAACGCGTCGCGGGCGCCAGGAGTAATCCTAGGAGCTGTGCGAGCAAAACCTCGCGGGCGGGCAATTCGGCCAGCGCCTCGACATCCGAGGTGGACAAAATGGTTTTGTCGACCACACCGATCTTTAGCGTGGCGATCTTAAATTCCGCCGCGAACATTTTCAGGATCTTCGCGACCGGCGCGACGTCGTTCTGGCCCATTACGATCGCCGTTTGCCCGATCAACTTGTCGCCTACATCCGGCATTCCGGAATCGGCCATGGCCCGTTTCAGAAAACTGTTCTTCACGACGCGAACTTCCGCGCCGGCCGGAGCGAGGCGGTTCCGCAGCTCGCCGAACTGGTCCACTTTCATCCGCTGATAGTCAGTCACCAGCAGGAAGGGCGAGCGGTTAAGCTTCTCCGACAGATCCGAAACGATTGACGCTTTTTCTGGTCTCATGGCGATTAGCTCCCGTTAAATGCTCAGGTAAGGCGACGGATCGACGTGCAATCCGGGCGACATCGTCGCGCTCAGAGTCATTCCTTCGACGAAGCGACCTTTGGCCGTGGCCGGCCGCGCCCGCACCACCGCCTCGATCACCGCCGTCCCGTTTTCGACCAATTGGTTTTCCGCGAATGAAAATTTCCCGACCGGCACCGCAATGTTGCCGTTCTTATCCAGCTTGAACTCGACACGTCCGGCCTTCACTTCGCCCACGGCCTTCGCCGTGTCTTCGGTCACCGTGCCCGTTTTCGGATTCGGCATCAGACCGCGCGGACCCAGCACCTTGCCGAGTTTCCGTACTT
>JBBRMO010000260.1:0-3591 GCA_038230815.1 Chthoniobacterales bacterium | reverse complement strand
GGATTTGTCGATCGATGTTGCCGGAAGAAAACGGCGGCTTGCTCGTGATCAGCTCGTACATCGTCGCGCCAAACGAATAGATGTCGTCGAGATGGCTGCCGCGTTCGCCGTCGAGCTGTTGCGGGCTCATGAAGACCAGGGTACCACTGCGGCCCTGCTCCATCGTCAGCATGCTGACCGAGTCGCTCAGGCTGCGGGAGATGCCGAAATCCGAGACCTTGAGGTCGCCGCGTTGATTCACCATCAAGTTTGCCGGCTTCAGGTCGCGATGGATGATTTTTGCGTGGTTATGCGCGTAATCGAGGGCATCGCAGAGCTGGCTGGTCCATTCGGCCAGCTCGTGCGGCTCAAATACTTTATGCGGTTTGTCGGCGCGCAAATTCGAGAGAGTGTCCCCGTCGATGTATTCCATCGAAATGCAGCCCGATTGGTCGCTGTGCACGAAATCGTAAATGCGGACGATGTTCTTGTGGGTCAGGTCGAGGCTGCGCCGGGTTTCGCGCTTCATGTCGCCCAGGACGGCGCGGTCGTGCACGATCACCTCCGGCAGAAACTTGAGGGCGACGTTGCGTTCCAGTTCCTCATCACGGGCCAGCCAGACGACGCCCATGCCGCCGCGGCCGATGGTTTTGATCAGCGTGTAGCGACTAAAAACCTTCTGCCCGCCGCTGAAGTCGCGGATGGTGGCGTCCGAGCCCGGGGCGGATGTGTCCCCACTCATGGCGCGATTCTAATGACCTCGCGACCCTCGTTAAAGCAAAAAATGGGATGCAAACTCATGAAGCATGGACGGGCGACGCGGGAAAGTTTGCCATCTCAAGACAAAACAAGGATTCGCAGCGTCCCTGTTCGATGCGAAAATTTCTCCAGACTCTCTTTGGTTTTAGCCGTCGTCCTTTCCTGGACCTGGCAAGCGCGGCAGGCACATTCCGCATCCAACCCCAGGTTGGTAGTCGAAATTCCCCTGCGTTCGGCCTTCAACATTGCCGATTTCCCCGTTGCCTCCCGCAGCTACCAGAACTCTCCGCGTCCTTTGGAAGTGGACGGCATCCGCGGCCCGAACCTGTTCTCCGATTATCTCGTGACCCTGGATTTTCCGGCAAAGAAACTTCGGATTGAGCAGGCGAGCTACCCGAATCCGATGGCGCGGAGATCCTCGACTACAAGAATGAATCCGGCCTCGCGCAGGTGGAGGTGAGTGTCGGCGACAGGAAAATGAGGGCGCACCTCGATTCCGGGCCCCTCCATCAACCTGCCTTCTCGGCCACGTAGACCGTGCTGGCTGATTCACCCTCGGTCAGGGGATTAGGAAACGTGACCTCATGCGCCCGAGCAGTCGCAAACGAGTCTCCGAGGAGCTCCAAAAATTCTTCATCGGGTGGATCATCCGACCAGAGCGCGAAGATGCCGCCCGGATGGAGATGCGCCGCGAGTTTGTGTAAGCCATTCGCAAGGTAGAAGGCCGCGTTGCGTGGATGGAGGAGGTTGCGCGGCGAATGATCGATATCCAAAAGAACCGCGTGAAACTTTCGCCCCGGCCCTTCCGGATCGAATCCATCCGCCGACAGAGCGCGCTCGAAGAAGTCCGCCTTCACCATTCTCGTGCGCGGGTCGTCCGTTAGTTTTTTCCCCAGCGGCACCAGCCCGCGCTGAGGCCATTCGATCACTGGCTCCAAGGTTTCGACGATGAGAAGCGCTGCGACCTCGCGATGCTCCAGCGCAGCGACTGCCGTGTATCCCAGTCCGAGGCCGCCCACGACAACATCCCAGTCCGCGCCTTTCAATTCGCCCAATCCCCGATGCGCCAGCACCTCCCCCACCTCATGAAACAAACTCGACATCAGGAACGCTTCTCCCAGTTTCACCTCGTAGACTTCGATCCCGCCCAAGGAGAGCATCCGTCGCCGCCGCAGGATCAGTTCACCGAGCGGTGTCTTTTGATAATCCAGTTCCTCGAAGTCTTTACTCATCCGAACCGTCCACCGTAAAGCTCGCTCCGCCTCTGCGCTGGAGAAATCTTATGGCGCAGGTGGAGGGACTGGCGCTGGCTCGTCCCATTTTGGGACGACACCGAGGTCGTCCCACCAAGATCCGATTCGAACTGGCCCTGCGCAAAAACAGGTTTTACGGTAAAGTGAAACCTCACCCACCAGAAGCACTCCCATGGAATACCGACAACTCGGCGGCTCGGGCCTGAAGGTTCCCGCTCTCAGCTTTGGCACCGGTACCTTCGGCGGCAGCGGTGAACTTTTCCGTGCCTGGGGCAGCACCGACGTCGCGGAAGCAACCCGCCTCGTGGACATCTGCCTTGAGGCTGGCCTCACCCTGTTCGATTCCGCCGATGTCTATTCGGGTGGTCTCGCGGAGGAAATCCTCGGCCAGGCCATCAAAGGCCGGCGCGACTCTGTTCTCATTTCCACGAAAGCCACCTTCCAATCCGGCGAAGGGCCGAATGAGGTCGGATCCTCCCGCCATCACCTGACCCGCGCGGTCGAGGCAGCGCTGCGCCGGCTCGGCACCGACCACATCGACCTCTTTCAACTCCACGCCTTTGATGCGCTCACCCCGATCGAGGAAGCACTCCAGACGCTCGACGATCTCGTGCGCGCCGGAAAGATTCGTTACCTTGGCTGCTCGAATTTCTCCGGCTGGCATTTGATGAAGTCGCTCGCCATCTCCGAGAAGTACGGTCTCGCGCGCCACGTGGCGCATCAGGCGTATTACTCACTCATCGGCCGCGATTACGAATGGGAACTCATGCCTCTTGGCCTGGATCAAAAAGTCAGCGCGATCGTCTGGAGTCCGCTCGGGTGGGGACGGCTTACCGGCAAGCTACGCCGCGGCGCGCCGCCCCCCGAAAAGAGCCGGCTCAGTGGGAAGGTGTCGAACGATGCCGGTCCGAAAGTGGACGACGAATATCTTTTCAAAGTCGTCGATGCGATCGACGAAGTGGCGGCGGAGACAGGCAAGACCGTGCCTCAGATCGCGCTCAACTGGCTCCTCCAGCGTCCCACAGTCGCCAGCGTTATCGTTGGCGCGCGGAACGAAGAGCAGCTCCGTCAAAATCTCGGCGCCGTCGGCTGGAATCTCACCCGCGAACAAATGGCAAAGCTCGATGCCGCCAGCGAACTGCCCGCGGCTTACCCTTACTGGCACCAGGTCCATTTCTCCGATCGGAACCCTCCGCCGATTGGAATCTCGAAAACCTAAGCATCTGAAGGTGATTTCAATTCATTGGAGAGCTGGAAAACTGTTGCTAAATCCGTATCTCTCAAAGAAAAGAATAGGTAAAGGAAATGGCATCCGGGAAAGAATCTCCAGGAAAAGGTAAGCGCGAGAAAACGAATCCGCTGCGCCGCTCAGGCTCTGCCTCTGAGCACCAGGCAGACGCCAATCGGGACGCGGAACGAATCGAGGCCGACAAGGCCAAACGGCAAAGCCGGAGCGAGTCCGACGCGTCGCGTGATCTCGGGAGAGCAGATGTGGGCCGGAGTGGCGCCGAGCGTCAGGCGGAGGGAGACGAAAGATTGCGCGTTGAAAGAGAAGCCTCGGACGATGCCATCGACGCCGAACGCTTCCGCACCGATGCCG
>JBBRMO010000259.1:0-3599 GCA_038230815.1 Chthoniobacterales bacterium | reverse complement strand
GAACACGACGGTCTCTATTTGGTATCGGACGCTTCAGCCGGCGGTGCCACAGGTGCAACGCTCGGATGATGGCGGAAAAATTTTGGCCCCGCGGTCACCGCGGGTATGAAGACCCGGGTCGGGCCCCTCGATGTTGTGCTCAGTGGGTGAACGGCGGCACCGGTGTGGGAAATGTGGAAGCATACAACCTCGGGAATCAGTAGTTGGTGCCGCTGAATTAGAAAGACGCCGCAGGCTGAATGGCGTTTCCCAGGAACGCCTCCCAAATCGACCGTCGAGACGCGGCGAACGAACCGAGAAAGTTCGGTCGAGCGTGAGCTCTTTTTGTGTATCGTTCGAAGATGGCGAACGAGCTGGCTAATCTCACTGACGAAGCAGTAAGCGAAGCGGCTTTTGTGCTCTCGAGCCAGCCGGTCGTGGCTTCCGAAGAAGGCTCTCGCGCGGCCGGCGCCTCACACGATTACGAAAATCTCGGTGAACTTCCGCGCTCCTACGGTGGCGCATTTCTTTTCGCCTTGGCGCGAGATCCGAAAAATATTTTCGCTTATTGGGAGATCGATTGGGCGAAGCTTTTCGGTGAAGCGCCGCCGGCCGACCGGAAGGTCCACCTCCGTCTTCTCTGGCATGATGGGATCGAGGAATCCACCATTGCGGTCGAACCGCTCGCCGGCAGTCATCTTCTTCCGGTCCTGCACGCGCGCAGCTCCTATCGCGTCGAACTTGGTTATTACACGCCGGAAAGTGTCTGGAATTCCGTCGCAATCTCCGCGGCGGTCATCACGCCTCCGGACGATGTGGCGGCCGATGGTCCCGTTGATGTCGCCACCATTCCATTTCACCTGAGCTTCCAGCGGATCGTAGACACTTTCCGCGGTTCGAAATACGACGGCGAAGCGCTCGCGGAAATCCTGAGCCGCCTGCAGCATCACGCCGATAGCTCCGATGCGACCCTGCCTGAAAGCGAGCGCGAACTTTTGCAAGCGCTCGACGCGGGTCTTTCCGAACCACCCTCGTCCCAACGCGAGCGGTTGCGGAACGCGCCTGATCACTTTGCGACGCGCGGACGCGTGGAATCGATCCTCGGGTTCGGCGCGACGAGCCCGATGTAATTCTGGATCGGTAGGCGAGACTCCGTCGAGCCGTGAATCATTCTCGGCTCGACGGGAGTCTCGCCCTCCCAGAAGCACTGGAAATGGCGGAACGTATCTTGGTCGTTCCCCGTCCTGCGCCGCGCGCAGCAACGCGGCTACAGAAGAGCAGGAGAAAGCACTACTTGCTCAGCTTTATCCCCTCCGGCATTTCCGGCGGCGGCGCGTTGATTTGGCTATGGCTCTTTCCGTACCCGAAATAAAAGATAAACCCGATCAGCAGCCAGACGATCAATCGCATCCAGTTTGTCCACCCCAGGCCGTAGATCATTGCGCCGCAGACCACGACGCCGAGCGTCGCCACCACCGGCAGGAGCGGGACCCGGAACCCTCGTTCCAGATCCGGACGCCTGGCTCGCATGATCCACACACCGATGCATACCAGAATGAAAGCGAACAACGTTCCGATGCTGGTCATTTCACCGGTTACATCCGCCGGCACGAAAGCCGCCAGTAAGCCGGTGAAAACAAAGAAAAGAAGGTTCGATTTGTAGGGCGTCCGAAAGCGCGGGTGCACATCGGAAAAAACCCGGGGGACCAGGCCGTCGCGGCTCATCGTGAAGAAGACGCGCGATTGTCCGAGCAACATCACGAGGATAACCGATGAGAAGCCGGCCAGGATTGCGACCGTGACTAATTTCGAGAGCCACTCGTAACCCGTCATATATTTTGTAATGGCAAAAGCGACCGAGGCTTCCCGGCCGGCTTCGCGAAAGTCATGGACCGTGGCCACGCCACTCAGCACCCAGGAGAAGAGCACGTAAAGGATGGTGCAGAAGACCAGCGATCCCAGAATGCCAATCGGCATGTCGCGCTTCGGATTTCTCGCTTCCTGCGCGGCGGTGGAGACGGCGTCGAAGCCGATATAAGCGAAAAAGACGACGCCGGCGCCCCCGAGAATACCAAGGATTCCTCCGTAGGCGTGCGTGATCCCCTGTGGTGTCGTGTAAGTTGTCACCGCAGGGATGAGCGGGGTGTGGTTCACCGGATTGATGAATCCCCACCCGATACCGATGAAGAGCAGGACGATGCTCACCTTCAGGACAACGATCAGGCCATTAACAAAAGCCGATTCTTTCGTGCCGCGAATAAGCAGGAGCGTGAGCAGGAGGAGGACGAAAACAGCCGGGATATTCATTATCCCATGGAGCCCGGCGGGATCATGCTCGAAGGGAGAGTGCGTCCATTGGTACGGGATCCGCAATCCGAACCAATCCAGCACGCGATTCGCATACTCGCTCCACGCGATCGCAACCGTCGATGCGGCGACCGCATATTCGAGAATCAAATCCCAGCCGATGATCCAGGCGACCAGCTCTCCCATCGTCGCGTACGAATAAGTGTAGGCACTCCCGGCCACGGGGATCATCGAAGCGAATTCCGCGTAACAGAGGCCCGCAAACGCGCAGCCGATGCCTGCAACGAGGAACGCGAGGACAACCGACGGACCCGCGCGATCAGCAATCGCGGCCGCGGTCCGCACGAAAAGACCCGCCCCGATAATTCCTCCGATGCCGAGGGCGACGAGGTTCACGGGCCCGAGGGTGCGTTTCAAACTGTGTTCGCCGACATCCCCGGCCTCGGCCATCAGCTTATCGATCGACTTCGTTGCAAATAGATTTGCCATGCGTTCGCTTTTCTTTTTTTGGTTGGTGTGCGAAGACCTTTCGGTTTCGCTAGTTAAGCTGGTCGCCTGAGGGCGCTCCAGCATCTGATTTCCGCCAGAGAAAATAAACCGGCACGCCGGAGAGGACGATGATGAGGCCGGGCCAGGTTGTCGCCGTCTGGTAGATAAAGAGCACGCCGAGGATTACGGACGCTCCGACGATATAAAGAGCGGGCACGATCGGGTAGCCGAAGGCTTTGTATGGGCGCTCCGCATCCGGCCGTTTCCGGCGCAGGACAAAGATGCCGATGATGGTGAGAATGTAGAAAATAAGCGCGGCCGAAATGACGTAGTCGAGCAGGTTGCCGTAAAGATTTCCATAACCGGTGACCGCACCGGCCGCGTCGGTCTTGACCGTCCGCGGCAGGACAAGGACGCCGGCCCAGATGCCTTGAATGATGAGCCCCCACGCCGGGACGTGTTGCCGGTTCAACTCGCCAACGCGGCGGAAAAACAGGCCGTCACGCGCCATCGCGTAATAGGCCCGCGCGCCCGCCAGGATTAACCCGTTGTTGCAGCCAAACGTAGAGACCATGATCGCGATCGCCATGATGGTCGCGCCCGCCCCGGGAAAAATCACGTTGGCGGTTTCGGAGGCGACGCGGTCACTCGGCGCATTCTGGATCGCCGTGAAAGGCAGCGCCGCCAGATACGCCACGTTGGCGAGGAGATAGAGGCCAATGACGAGGATCGTCCCGAACGCGAGCGAAAGCGGAACGTTGCGGCGCGGATTGATGACCTCGCCGGCGGTGAAGGTAATGTTGTTCCAGGCGTCCGCGGAGAAG
>JBBRMO010000258.1:0-3605 GCA_038230815.1 Chthoniobacterales bacterium | reverse complement strand
TGGGTAATCGAAACGTGAAATTACTGGGCCTGGACCTGCCGTCAGTCGATTTGATCGACGCCAAGGTGCTGGTGAACCATCACGCGTTGGCTGGAGCGGGAGTCGCCATCGTCGAATCCCTCGATCTGAGCGATGTCGAAGCAGGAACGTACCATTTCTCCGCGCTCCCGCTTCGTATCGCGGGCGCCGACGCCGCCCCGGTCCGAGCGATCCTTTGGCGTGACGAATAGATTTCTGGATTCCAGGATCACGCGCTGGAGCTTGCTGGCTCTCGCGATCGTGCTCTTCGCGGTCGCGAACCTTCCGTGGCATTTGGACGATTACGACCAGGCGAAGCAGGCGTTCGCATCGTTCGAAATGGTGGAGCGAGGGCATTGGTTCTACCAACACACGCCTAATTGGTGGGTGGCAACCAAGCCCCCATTAGTCGGCTGGATCTCCGCGGGCTTTTTCGCCATCACCCGATCGTGGGACATCGCCTGGCGACTTCCGTCCTTCCTGGCGGCAGTCGCGCTGCTCGCGTTGCTCACGCGGTCGGCCGCGGTTTACGGGCCGATCGGGGCTTTGGTGGCAGGGTGCGCCTATAGCTTCAATTTGTTCGGACCGCGCCTGGCCTCGCTCGTCCGGACGGACATGCCGCTCGCGCTCGTGCTGTTTGCGATCGGCTGGTTGATCCTGGAAAAAATTCGGAAGCGCGCCGCGTGGACTACGCGAGATCAGTTTCTGCTTTTCCTTCTTCTTAGCGGGGGAATGCTGATCAAGGGCCCGATCATCTTTGCGTTCCTGTTGCCTGGCATCATTGCGTTCGAATGGAGACAGCGCAAAACCGAAGCAGCCGGAGCAGCATGGAGCGGTTGGTTGCCATGGCTGGCGTCGTTCCTTGTCTTCCTTGTCTGGGTGGCCGGGGGCGTTCTTTTTGTGCCGGAATTTTCAGAACACGTCGTCCTCCGCGAGTTCGGGGGACGATTCAGCGACGAAACGCATCGGTCCCAGCCCTTTTACTTTTATCTGGCGCACCTGGTCCATCGACTTGCCCCCTGGAGCCTGCTCCTGATCGGGCTGGCCTTTGTCCGGCTGAAGAAAAACGGCGGCTCTACTGGGGCTAATCCGGCCAGACTGTCGCCGGAAACATTCTGGCTCGTGGCCTGGAGCCTCGGTGGGCTGCTCCTGATGTCGTGCATTCCCTCCAAACGAATCGATCGCATTTTCCCGGTTGTGCCTCCGCTCTGTTTGATCCTGGCGGTGGCCCTTGCTGAATCTCGCCGGAGCGAAAAGCGCCGCTTTTTCATCGATCGATTCTGTGCCGCCACCATCGTTTTCGCCGCGTTGATAATAACCGGATACACCGGGCGAAAGATCCTGATCGCGTATCGGGAACATAGGGACGCATTCGCCTCGTTCGGTCGTGCCGTCGTGACGGAAGCATCGGCCCACGGGTGGCGCTATGGTGTTGTCGGAGGGGAAGACGAGGGAATGCTGTTGTACGTGCGCGCGACGGAATTCATCGAACCGGACGAAGCGGCAGCTGAATGGAACTCCGCCAGGATTGACGCGCTCGTGGTGCCCGATGACGAGATCGGGGAGTTGCTCCCTCGCCTGCAGAGAGATGAGCCGAAGGAGCTTCTCGTCTCGAGGCCCGCGGGACACTACGGCAAACGCTATATCCTGCTGGTGCGATCACCGCTATTTCGGCGCTGAAAAGCCGCTCGACTTTGCCCCGACGATTTGTAGTCTCGCGTCCAAGTTGAAGGACCTGATGCATTTCCCGAAGTCGGAAATCGAGGCACTCTGGTGCCCGTGGCGGGTCGAGTACTTCGAGCAGGAAACGCCGAACCCGGATTTTCTTTCCGAGGCGGCACGAGCGAGCGACGACGCGGCTCATCTGGTGGTAACACGGCGCAAGAATGCGTTTCTCATGCTGAATCGCTATCCTTACAGCATCGGCCATCTCATGGCCGTGCCCTATCGCAAGACCGGCGACGCCTCCGCGCTGGGCGAAAACGAAGTGCTCGAGCTCTGGGACCTCGCGCTGCACGGCCAGCGACTTTTGCGAGAGACGATGAGGGCCCAGGGATTCAACATCGGCCTGAACCTTGGCCAATCCGCCGGCGCCGGGGTGCCGGATCATTTGCACCTCCACATCGTTCCGAGATGGAATGGCGACACGAATTTTATGCCGGTGCTTGCCGGAACGCGAATGCTCTCGGAAGGGTTGCGCGGGCTTTACGATAAACTGATGGCCGCCCAGGAACGGATCGAAAAAAATAACGCACCGTAATTTATGCCTACCTGGATCGAACCACCGCCAAAACAACGAAGGACCGGGTGCCTGGGCAAAGGCTGCCTCATGCTCGTGATCTTTCTCGTCCTGCTCGCGGTGGCGTTTTTCGTCGGCGGCTACGTCGGCGTTCGTTACGTCGTCACTTCGACGACCCCAAAGGAGATTCCGCAGGTTGAAACATCGGAGGCCGAACAGGAGGCGGTCCGGCACCGCTGGGAAGAATTTAAGGCTGTTCCTCGAAGCGCGCCGGTCGAAGCGACCACGCAGTCCACCACCACTGAGGTCGCGCCGACTCCTCCTCCCTCAAACAATCGAATTGAACTTTCTGCGGCGGACATCAATCAATTGATCACCGGCAGTCGGAAGCTGCGGGGCAAGGCGTTCGTTTCGATCGAGAATAACGTCGCCCGGGTTCAGGTAAGCGTGCCCTTGGAGAAGGTCGGATTTCGCGGACGCTTCCTCAACGGCGAACTGCAGGTGCGCTCCGCGCCCGACCGCAATCCGCGCAACCTCGAAGTCACCGAAGTTTCTTTAGGCGGCGTCTCGGAGAAAGTGTTGAACTCGCTTCTGGGATTCCGTTCGCTCCGCAGCTACGCGGATGAATACGCAACGGAATACGACATCAGGAGCTTCTCGATCGAAGATAACAAAGTCATCATCGAGAACGGAGGCAAGCCGATCCCCGGCGTAACGCCATAGTTTCGGGTGGACGTGCTTCTGCGCGTCCAGGAGACAGAACAGAATAGAGTGGAACCGGCCGAAGCACGTGCTCCGAATTACTGCATGATCTCGCGAACGAAGACGTTGAGCTGGCCGTCACTCTGCTTGCGCACCTCGGTGATTTCGTAAGGACGCGCATCATCGCGGGTCACCGTCGAGCCGCGGGTCGGCGGCGTGTAGCCGGTGGGAAAATCCACAATGATGCGCAGGTTCTGGCCGCCGCCGGCCAGTTTCAGAACCGCATCGGTCAATCCCGTCTTCGGCCGCAATACCGCGCGATTTGGTTCGGTAAAATTCACGACGAACTGGCCCTTAAGATAAACGCGTTCGCCCGCGAGGCCGCGGTCCGCGAGATCGCGTAAATCAGCCGGGGTGATGAGACGGCCGACTGGCATTTTTCCGGGCAGAAATGTTTTCCAATTACCGCCGCCGGCGGTCGAGGCGAGCAAATCCGAAGTGCTGGCTGACGGCGACGGCGATGCCGCGGGGGGAGAGGGTGAAGCGATTGCGACCATGGGCGGCGTGGTGGGAGCCGGCGGCGCGACAGCAGGCGCCGGCGATTTCGCCATCGCAACCGGGGTAGCGGCTGGCGTCGGGGAGGGCT
>JBBRMO010000257.1:0-3622 GCA_038230815.1 Chthoniobacterales bacterium | reverse complement strand
GGCTTTTCCAATCGATTTATCCCACCCCGCAGTCGGAAGTGGCCGCCTACCTGAGCAGCATCGAATGGTTCTCGCTCACCGTTTTTCTATTCGGCCTCGGAATATTTTTGCCGGCTCTGCGGATTGTGCCGTACCTCATGTTTGGCGGTACGCTCTGCGTCGCGATTTCCTACATGCTGCGGGCGCGGATTGAGCCGAAATTTGACACGGTCGCCGCGCGCTTGCTCGTGACGTTTCTCGCCTTCGCGCAACCGCTCGTCCGCGGCTGGTCGCGTTATTTCACCTGGCTCCATTTCAAGCGCACGCCGCGCACGGTCATCAGCAGGCATGAGGATTTGCCCCCCGACGCGCAATTTGGTGGGAGCTTGCGCAACCGCAGCTATTGGAGCGAAGACGGGAAGGACCGTCACCATCTCCTTGGCTCCATGTTCGGATTGCTCGACGAAGAGGGCTGGCGCTACTCCAGCGACACCGGCTGGAATGAATGGGACATCCAGATTTACGGGAATTTCTGGTGGAGTATTACGCTGCAAACCGTCACCGAATATCATGGCGGCCCGAAATGCCTCACCCGCGCCGGGCTTCGCTATCGATTTGTTCCGACTACGATTCTCATCAATCTCGTGACGCTCTGTCTGATGGCTTATCATCAATTGCACGCCGGGCATCTCGACCTCTGGCTTCTGGCGATCTATGGCGGTTTCATTCTGTTTCTGGCGAATCGCGCGCGCCGGTTGAAATCGCGCGTCGCCGAGATCGTCGATCTCGCGGCTTATCGCGCCGGACTGCAGCGGATCCGCCGCACGTCGGCAGGTGCCAAAGATGCCCCGGCCAGCGCCGAAACCACGGCCGAGAGCGGATAGAATTTACCAAACATGGATGCGGCAGGCCGGCCCCGGCTCATTCGTTTCTCGATCGCGCTCTCTGCGGAAATTCTGCTCTGCGCTTCCCTCAACTTTTTCGACGATTGGACGCTGGAAGAGATGCCGGTGAAATTCGTCGCCGTCGCAATCCTTTGCGGCATTGCTTACTTTGCGGCGGTCCGTAGCTTTCCGGTCCAGGCAAGTCCCAAAGTTCAATCCGGAATCTTCTGGGCGGTCGTTATCGGATTGCGTTTGGTCGCTTTGCCGCTGGCGCCCGGCGACGATTTCTGGCGCTACCAATGGGAAGGAAAGATTCAGCACGCCGGTTTCAATCCTTATGTCAACGCGCCGGACGACCCGCAGCTCGAGGCGCTCAGGTCGGAATTTCCGGCCTGGCAAAAGATCAATCATCGCGATTTCCAGGCGATCTATCCTCCGGGTGCCGAGCTTCTTTTCGCGGGCCTGAGTCGCGTTTCCGACAGTCCGCTTCTTTACAAGCTGCTCTTCGCCGGCGCCGACATCGCGACGATCGCTGTTCTTCTCCGTTTGCTCGGAGGGGCCTCGCGTTACGTGAACGCCGCCTGGTACGCCTGGAATCCGCTTGTGGTTTACAGTTTCGCCGGTTCTGCCCACTTCGACAGCCTGATGGTTCTGCCAATGATGGCTGGAATCCTGTTCCTCACCCGCTTCGAAGGCGCGCCCGATTCCCGCCGCAAATGGTGGCTCGCCCTCGCGGCCGCGGCGGCCTTGGGAATCGCGATTTCGATAAAACTCGTCCCTGTTCTTCTTCTTCTGTGCTGTGTGTTCGCTCTCGGTTATCGGGCGGTCACCCTGGTCGTGAGCGGTGCGATTCCTCTCCTCCTCAGCTTCCTTTACGGTTATCCGAGAATTCCCATCTGGGATTCGCTGCGGCGTTTCGCGCACGTCACCCGGCTCAACGATCTTTTTTGGTGGCTGATCGAAGAGACCGTCTGGCCCAATCCGCACCAGAAAAATTACCATTACAACGTCATCCTCATTGTCTGCGTGGGGATCGTTTCGCTCCTTTCCTGGTGGAGCTGGAAACGCGGGATGTTTTGGGTGCTCGGAACTGTGCTCGTTCTCAGTCCCGTCCTTCACCCCTGGTATTGCACCTGGATTCTCCCGTTGGCAACGTGGCGGCGCGCCCTGGCATGGCATGTCCTCTCGGTCACGCTTTTCGCCTATTTCCTATTTTGGAACGAGCGTCTTTTCGCGTTGCCCTGGCACGCCGAGCCCTGGATGCGCGCCATCATCATGGTGCCGCCGTTGACCGCCGCGATCTGGATTGCTCTCGGACAACGGGCCCAAAGGACCCACTCCCAAAATCCTTTGTGAACCTTTGTGTCCATCGGGCGAGATCTCTCTAGCTCGGAATCTGGCGCATCGCTGCCGCGAAATCTTCGGGCACTGGCGCGTCGAAGCTCAACTCCTCGCCGGAACGCGGATGGCGAAAAGCGAGTTTCCAGGCGTGCAGCATTTGCCGCGGATAATCTCCGGCGCGCTTTCCGCCGTAAAGCTTGTCCCCCAGCACCGGATGGCCAAGGTAATGGAGATGGACCCGGATCTGGTGGGTCCGGCCGCTGTGGAGCGTGCATTCGACCAGACTAATCGGGACAGGCGGACTTGCGGAAGCACGACCCTCCGCAGGGATGCCTGAGCGCAGGACGCGATATTCCGTTTTGGCCGAGCGGCCCTGGCGTCGCGCAATACTCATCCGCTGCCGGTGCACCGGGTGTCGGGCGATGGCTTTGTCGATGACGCCGGATTTGTTGCGCAAAGTTCCCGCTACCAGCGCAAGATAAATCTTGCTCATCGTCCGGGCGGCAAATTGGCTGGAAAGATCGCGGTGGGTCGTATCGTTTTTCGCGACCACGAGGCAACCACTGGTTTCCTTGTCCAGGCGGTGGACGATCCCGGGCCTTTCTTTCCCTCCGATTCCGGAAAGATTCTGACAGTGCGCGAGGAGGGCATTCACCAGCGTGTGCTGCTCATGCCCCGCGCCCGGATGCATAACGATTCCGGCCGGTTTGTTCAGCACCAGCAGATCCGCGTCCTCGAAAAGAATTTCCAGCGATATCTGCTCCGGTTGGGCCGCGATTTTTTCCACTTCCGGTTCGCGGAGTTCCACGATGTCCCCGGCGCGGACCAGATCGCGTGGCCGGGGCGCGTTTCCGTTGAGCGTAACGAATCCGTCGCGGATCAACGTTTGGAGCCGGGCGCGGGAAAACGTCGGGAGCGCCAGCGCCAGAAAGCGATCGAGCCGCGCTTTCGCCTGTTCCCGTTCCACCTCGAGCTTGATCATGGATGAACGCCGCAGCGGGTGCTACACTGCGCGGCCATGCCCGAAGTGGAGCCCGATGCCTCGAGCCAAAGTTGTCCCGGATGCGGGCTCCTGATCGACGTTTCCCAGGAGGAGCCGCTCATGCGAGTGGCTTGTCCGGGGTGCGGCGAAAAATTTCGGGTCGAACGCGCCTTCGACAATTTTTCGCTGCTCGAGACTCTCGGTGTCGGTGGCATGGGCTCAGTTTACAAGGCGCGCGACACCCGGCTGAACCGATTTGTCGCGCTCAAAATTCTTCGGCCCGAATTGAGCGCCGATCCCTCTGAAATCCGCCGACTGGAACAGGAAGCGCGCGCCACCGCGGCGGTGAATGATCCGAACGTGGTGCAGGTTTTTTCGTCCGGGACCGATCACGGGCAGTTTTATCTTGTCATGGAACTGGTCGATCAGGGAAGCC
>JBBRMO010000256.1:0-3651 GCA_038230815.1 Chthoniobacterales bacterium | reverse complement strand
GGCCGATTAGGCGGATCGTGGCGCGGCCGGCATCTGGAATTTGTCCCACGGATCGCCGAATCTCGCTGGCTGACGAAGAATTTTCGGGTCCACGCCATGATGGATTTGAGTGACGGGCTCGGCGCCGATTTACCTCGGCTGGCCTGCGCGAGTGGTGTCGGTTTTGAAGTGGACGAAGCAGCGTTGCCGTTGCATCGAGGAAGCTCCGCGGAGCAGGCAATTTCCGACGGCGAAGATTATGAATTGCTCTTCGCGATTTCCGCGAAAGAGTCGAGGTCGCTGCTCTCTCGTTGGCGGAAGAAATTCCCCAGGCTGCTCCTGACGCGGATTGGCAGATTGAATCCGAAATCCGAAATCCGAAATCCGAAGCTCCCCGGCGGTTATGTTCATTTCAAACAACGTTGAGCAAACAATCGCAGCGGGGCGCGCTTACGGCGCGGAGGCGCGGCGGGGCGATGTGTTCGCGCTCCGCGGCGATCTCGGGGCGGGCAAGACTCAGTTTGTGAAAGGATTTGTCGCGGGTCTGGAAAGTAAAGCCGAGGTAACCAGCCCGACCTTTGTTCTCGTGCACGAATACGGCGAGGGCCGGTGCCCCATTTATCACTTCGACTTTTACCGGGTGGAAAACCGCGATGCCTTGCTCCGTCTCGGTTTCGACGATTACGTTTTCGGTGACGGCGTCTCCGTCATCGAATGGGCGGACCGATATGGTGATCTCATTCCGAGTCACGCAACCTGGCTTTCGTTTGAAGTCCGGGATGAAAACACTCGATTGATTAACGAGGGGGCTACGCAATGAAAACGCTCGCGCTCGAAATGTCGACCGCCCGGGGGAGCATCGCCGTGCGAGATGATGGCGAAGTGCAGTTCGATTGCCAGTTTGCTGCCGACCGCAAACATTCCGGAGCGTTTTTTGAAAACCTGGAGCAGTGCCTGCAGCGGTTCGGCCGTCCCGAACAAATCGTCGTCGGTCTTGGGCCCGGTTCCTACGCTGGTGTGCGCATCGCGATCGCGAGCGCACTCGGTCTCCGCTCGGCGACCGGCGCGACGCTTGCCGGGATTCCGTCCATCTGCGCCTTAGACGTCGAAGTCGGCGAGTATGGCGTGGTCGGAGATGCCCGGCGGCAATCGTTTTTCTTCGCGAGAGTTAAGGACGCCCGGCTCATCGAAGGGCCGATTCTGGAATCGGCTTCGGAGCTGGACACGAGGTTTAAAGAATTGGCGCTGGTGATTTATGCTTCCGAGCTGTTGCCGCAATTTCCGCTCGCGACCCTGGCCTATCCTGTCGCCGGGCGGTTGGCGCAGTTCGCCCGCGAGCATGCTGGCGAAATCCACGATGCCCAGGTGCTGGAACCGATTTATCTTCGCGAGCCTCATATTACTGTTCCAAGAGCGCAGAATGTGATTGTTCCGACGTTATGAATTCCAACGGGTCTTATCGATGCTGGGCGGAAATCAGTGAGACCGCGCTGCGGCACAACGCCCAGGTCGTGCGGGACCGCGTCGGAGCCGGTATTCCATTGATTGCGGTCGTGAAAGCGAACGCGTACGGGCACGGCATGATCGGCGTGGCGCGGGCGCTGGTGAAAGACGCGCAGCTTTTCGGGGTGGCGAACCTGGAAGAGGCCCAGGTGCTTCGAGAGGAGATTTCGCAACCGATCATTATCCTCGGCCCGGCTTTACCCGAGGAAAGAATCCCGATCGCTGCGGGCGGATTCATCCCTTCCATCTCGACCCTTGAAGAAGCGCGCGAATTCGACCTTGCAGGGGAAAACGCACCAGTCGCGATCAATCTGGTCGTCGATACCGGCATGGGCCGAATGGGAGTCGCGCAGGCGCGAGCCGCCGAACTTTTCCGGCAGGTCCTCGCCTTGGCCAACCTGAAGATCCACAGCATCTCGACGCATCTGCCCGTTTCCAACGAAGACGAAGCGTTCACTCGAACCGAACTCGCGCAGTTCTCCGGGCTGGTGAAGGAACTGCGGGCGGAATCCCCGGTCAAGTTTGAGGTTCATGCCTTGCCGAGCGCGGGAGTGCTCGCCTATTCCGATCCGCCTTTCGACGTTGTTCGAACCGGTCTCATGCTTTACGGCATTTCGCCGCTCGCGGAATTTCAGAAGCTTCTGCGCCCGGTCATGACCTGGAAGACGCATCTCGCGCTGATCCGCGATATGCCGGCAGGGCATGGCATCAGTTACGGGCGCACATTTATTACACCGCGGGCCATGCGGGTCGCCACCTTATCCGCCGGTTATGCCGACGGTTACCCCCGTCATCTTTCGAACCGCGAGGTGACGGTGCTCGTGGGCGGAAAACGGTGCCCATTGTTAGGCCGGGTCACGATGGATTTGATGATGATTGACGTTTCCGAGGTGGGAGACGCGGTCGTGGGCGACGAGGCGGTCCTGATGGGGCGTCAGGGCAACGCTGAAATTTCCGCCACCGAGCTTGCGGAACGCGCGGATACCATCACCTGGGAAATCATCACTCGCGTCGGGTCTCGTGTTCGTCGCATACTTGTTTGAGCACCCTCCAGGAGTGACGGTTTGAAAACTTCCGCCTGATCGGGTCGGCGGTCTGGAGGTCGCCGCTCCTTGGCAGCGCGATCTGGCGCGTGTATGGGTGAGAAGAGTGTTTCAGATCATCTTTAACGAGCTCAGCGCGGCGGAAATGGCCGCGTTGCCGAAGGGACTCCAGCTCGAGTTGCTCGCGGAATTTCAAATCCTTCCGGAAGACCTCGATAACCTGGACGCCAGCCGCTTCGGCGTGATCGAGCGAGAGGGCAAGAAACTCCATCGCTATCGCGCGAAGGATTACCGGATCTATTTCGAGCGGCGACCCGAGGGCATCACGGTCCACCGCGTCCTCCACAAGAATACGTTTCGTGATTTCCTTTTCCGAAGCAAACTTCCGATGGCGGAAGACGATCAGCTCGGCAAGAACCGTGAGTTTTGGAAGCTGATCGAGCAGGGTGAGCGGACGCAGAAAGCATCGTGATCGCGCAGCTCGCAGTCGACGAAGCGCTGCGTCAGCGCGAGTTTCCGGTTTGCGCGCGCAAGATTTATTGGGCGCATGCCGCGGATGCGCCGTTGCCGAGGCGAGTCGCCGATGCGATGCGGGAATCGATCGAGCGCGCGTCGATCGATGCGCGGCAGTATGAGAATGAGCTGGCGCGGATTGGGGAGACGAGGGCGTTGTTGGCTCGATTAACAGGCGCGAAAGAAGAAGAGATTGCCTTTACCGGTCCGACGGCGAGTGGAATCAATACCGTGGCCCACGGTCTGGAGTGGAAGCCGGGCGATGAGGTCGTCTGTTACCTCGATGATTACCCGGCCAACGTCTATCCCTGGCTCGCGCTTAAGCGGCAGGGCGTAAAGCCAGTGCTGCTCCAAACAGAGCGAATCGGAGAAATCACGCCGGAAGTTGTCGAGCGCGCTCTGACCAGGCGGACCAAACTGGTGGCGCTCTCAACGGCGAATTACTGCAGCGGTTATCGCATCGATCTTGGCGCGATTGGTTCGCTTTGCGCGGAGCGTGGAGTTCTTTTTTCGGTCGATGCGATCCAAACCATGGGCGTCTTCCCGGTTCCGTTGCAAAATGTCGATTTCTTCAGCGCGGGCGCCCAGAAATGGATGCTCGGTCCGTCCGGCG
>JBBRMO010000255.1:0-3658 GCA_038230815.1 Chthoniobacterales bacterium | reverse complement strand
GGGATGGTCTATCAATACTCGGCGCTCCTCAGTTCGCGCAGCGTCCGCGATAACGTCGCCTTACCCCTGGAGGAGTTGACGAAAAAAAGCACGGAGGAGATCGACAAAATCGTCGAGGGGAAATTGAGTCTGGTCGGAATGCTCGAGACGAAGGACCAGATGCCATCCGAGCTGAGCGGCGGCATGAGGAAGCGGGTCAGCCTGGCCCGGGCCCTGGTCATGGAACCGGAGCTCATTCTTTTTGACGAACCTTCGGCGGGTCTCGACCCGGTCATCAGCTCGGTCATCGACGAATTGATCATAAGTCTTACGGAGAATTCCAAAGTGACTTCGATTATTGTCACCCATGAGATGGACAGCGCATTTCGGGTCGCCACCAAGATGGCGATGCTTTACCAGGGCAAGATCATCGAGGCCGGCACGCCCGAACAGTTACGACAATCCGAGAACCCGGTCGTGGCGCAGTTCTTGAGCGGCAGCACTGAGGGACCAATTCTGGAAGGAAGCCAAGATGCAATTGAAACGAAATGAAATCCTGACAGGCCTGTTGGTCCTCGTGACCGTCGCCGTTCTCACCGGGATCCTGATCCTGCTCGGCGCGCCCGGCCTTTTTAAGCCGCTCGTCAGCTATAAAATCTACATGGATAACGCCGCCGGCATTAAACTGGGAGCGCCCGTCCTGCTGGCCGGTCGCAAGATCGGGCAGGTGGAAAAATTGTATTCGCCCGTTTCCAAAGAAGATGCGGCCCGCGCCGAGGCCTCCGCGGAAGCGCTCCGCGCCCCAGATCCGGCTATCACCCCGACGCCGAACCCAAAACTAAACGGCACGCCGACACCGGTAGAAACCAAACCAAAATATGAAGCGCGGATCGACGTCCGGGTGGACAAAGATGCCGGCGTTTACAAAGACGCCAGGGCGCGCCTCATCACTCTGGGCCTCCTCGGCGAAACGGCCATCGACTTTACCCAGGGCAACGAGAGCTCTGGCCGCGCCACCGAGGGCGAGATGTTTGCCGGGGAGCGGGTGCCGGATTTCGGCGAATCGATTTCCAAGATGCTCGATATCGTGAAGCCGGTGGCGACGGAAGCGACCGCGACTTTGAAAGAGCTTCAGACTACCGCGCAAAATCTCAGCCGGATTACGGACGAAAACTCGCAGTTGAACATGGCTCTTGGACAAATGCGCACCTTCGCTGAGAACCTCACCGCCATGACAGGACGCGACAGCTCGATTGCACTCGCGCTCAAAAACATCGAGAAAATCAGCACCGATCTGACGAGCAACGACAATATTCAAATCACGCTTCAGAATTTTCGAGAGTCGTCCGACAAGCTCAAAGGGATCATGGCCGATCTGAGCCAGCTCGGGCCAGACCTCAAGGAAAGCGGCGCGAATGTGAAGGAACTGACCGCGACGGTGAAGACTCAACCGTGGCGGCTGATCTGGCCCACCACGAAAAAATACCCGCCGGAAGAACAATCCGCGGCAGAAACGGCGCCGGTGAAGAGAACGACGAAGCCGCGGCCGCGGCCGCGCACGAACGCCACCCCGCCACCGCGGACCCGGTAGGGGCGGAGCCGGCACGCCCTCGCGCCGGAGCGGAAGGGACAGCCGCCGGTTCAGGTCAACGGCCTGAGGGCAGGCCTTCCCCAAGCAAAGCGCCGGTCCGCGGCTCGATCACTTTTTGAGTTCCAACAGCTTCGCCTGGAGGAATGACATCACGGCCGCTTCCTCCGAGCGGAGGTCTTCCAACTTTTCCGAGAGAGCTTCCTCAGTCTTCTGACGGAGACCTTCGATCATGTCGCCATCGAGATAGGATTCCAACACCACGGGATGAACGTAGCATTTCCGGCAAACGGTCGGGGTGTTGCCAAGGATTTTGGCAACCGCCGCGATCGCATCTTTAATGTTTTTCTTCGCCTGCGCCTCGTTCTCGACTGGCCCCTGGGAGTTTAGCGCCATGGCCGTGAGCACCGTCCCGGCCCAGGTCCGAAAATCCTTCGCGGTAAACTCTTCCCCGGTGATTTCCTGCAAATAACCGTTCACGTCCTGAGAGTCCACATTCCGGACCTCGCCCGCTTCGTCTTTGTACTGAAAGATATCCTGGCCCGGCAGGTCCTGGAGTTTGCGGATGATGTTCGCGAGCCGCCGGTCGCTCACGTCGATTTCATGTTTCACCCCGCTCTTTCCTTTGAAGCTAAAGGTGAGCTTCGCCCCTTTCACGTCGACGTGACGATTCTGCATGGTCGTGAGCCCGAACGATTTATTCTCCCGCGCGTACTCTTCGTTCCCGATCCGGATGAAGGTCCGCCCGAGCAACTGGACCACGGTGGCGAGGACCTTGTCTCGAGGTAGATCGCGCAGCCCCATGTCCGTGTTAACCCGTCTGCGAATTTTCGGCAGCGCTCGCCCGAAAACCAGAATGCGATCGTATTTGTTTTCATCGCGCGCCTCCCGCCAGCGCTCGTGGTAGCGATACTGTTTTCGTCCGCGCGCATCGCGTCCGGTCGCCTGGATGTGGCCATTCGGTGCCGGACAAATCCAGACGTTAACGTAGGCCGGGGGGATCGCGAGCCGACGGATCCTGAGCAGGCGCGTCTCATCGCGAATCGCCTTGCCCTCCGTGTCGAAATATTCGAAATCGTCGCCCTTGGCCTTCCGCGTGTAACCCGGTTGATCGTCACTCACGTAGCGCAGCCCGGCATCTTCCGCGACTTCGGCCGCGTCCGTGGCAACTTCGATATCCGAGATTTTCTTTTTTTCTTTTCGGCGTTTTGGAGCTGAAGTCGGCACGTAACAGAATACGTGCGCGAGGGAAGGGAAGGCCGCAATTGATTACGCCCCATCCGCAAATGGAGGGACGACCTCCGTGTCGTCCCAAATTGGACGGGAGAGAGCCCGTCCCTCCAAAGGTCGCTACGCGCCGTAGCTCTTCGTGAATTTCTTGCGCGATTCGGAGTCGACGGACGGCGCCGAAGGGGGCTCGGCCGTTTCCGATGAAGGAGATGGGGCGGCGGGTTCAGCGGCCTCGGCGTCGACTTCGGGCTCAGGCGCGGTCGCAGACTCGCTCGTTCCCTCGCGCGCCTGGCGGGACACCTCCACGAACGCCATCTGCAAATTCGAGAGCGTATTGCGCAGGACCGCGGTCTCTTCGTTGGTGAGATTCCCGCGTGTCTTTTCCTGGATCATGACGAGCTGATCGATGAACATTTTCGCCAGCTCGAGATTCACCTCGCCCTTGCCGGTCTGCGGATTTGGAATTTGCCCCAGGAAGAGCGCGGCGTTCTGCGCCTCCATCATGACGAACTCGACGAAGCGCTGCGACATCTCTCCCGACTGTGTGTTGGTTTGGACTTCGGCCATGGCCTAAAACTAATCGATTACGAGCAGGACACGAGCACGATTACGATCCGGCCCCTCTTCGTCCTCTTAGTCTTATTTTTACTCTTACTCTTACTCTTACTCTTACTCGTGCTCTTGCTCTTGCTCTTACTCGTGATCGTGATCGAATCGTTTCACTTTCCCGGCGGTCGGACAACCGCCAGAACGTACGGCTGGTTTTGAAAATACCTAGCCGCTACCCGGCGGACATCCTCCATCGTGATCGCGTCCACTTCGCGTTCGAGGGTCTTATAATGATCGAACCCGAGCCCGTAG
>JBBRMO010000254.1:0-3672 GCA_038230815.1 Chthoniobacterales bacterium | reverse complement strand
GACAAGTGGCATCTTCCTTCTCGATCCGACATTTAACCGAGCGATCGAACGTGTCGGCGACTACGGTGCGGACATGTATGTTCCCCATTTTGCTTACAACGGCGCCCGGAAGTACCGGGCGATTTACTATCGCCCTTCCTCCGCTTCCATAGTCGCCAGCAACTAAGAATTCAGGCGGTAGTCTCCACCTCTAAAAAGGCCAGCGCCGCGTGGTTTCAGGCGATTTTTAAAAATCGCCCTCCTTCGCTAACAGGCGATCGCGTGACGGCGGCAGACGCCGGAGAGCATCTCCCACAATGCATCCAGGACGCGGTCGACCGCGTTCGATGCGGTCTGCGCATTATCGTCGTCGACGTGCTGAGAAAGCATCTCGCGTTCGGCAGCGGCATGTTCCCGGTCGGCTTCGACGTGGACAGTGAAATACTGGTAACTGCGCGGCTCGCTCATGCTGTAGTTCTCGACCAGTCCTTTGATCTTGGATTCACAAATGGCGGGGATCTGGCTTTCGTAGGCGTAGAGGGCGGCGAGGCCTTCAACGGTGGTGCCTTCGGAGCAGACCGAGCGGAACGTCCCGATCAGGTTGGAGGTCTCGGTCCATTCTTCAGAGGACTGGACCTCTTCCTTCGAAACGCCAAGGCCATCGGCAAATTGGAGCCAGAGTTCGGGATGGTTCGGGGAGCCGGCTTCTTCGTCGATAAGATTGTTCAGCAATTGACGGCGGATCGGCTGGTCGTCGGAACCGGCATGCACGGCCGAGAGGTAAGTCGGGAAGGCCGCAACATGGTGATAATATTGGCGGGCGTAATCGGCGAGCGCGGCGCGGCTCAGTTCGCCGCGGGTCCAGGCGAGATAGAAGGGATGGGTCAAAAGATGTTTCGCCGTGATCTGGCGATCGATGGAGTCGAGGTGTTGGTTCATGTGATGGGTTTGGCGGATGGGCTGGTTTTAATGGCGGAGGTCGCGAAGCGCGAATCTTTTCTTCTGGAGACGGCCTGCCCTCAGGCCGTTGGGGGACATCGCGGCGACATCTCTCGCCTCCGGCACGAGGGCGTGCCGGCTCCAAATTCAAAACATCAAATCGTTAATGACGCCGCGGTAAGGCCAATCCTCGAGACCCTGGACTAAACCAGCGCGAACGGGATTCTGTTCTACGTAATCCCATTTTTGTGAGTAGCTCTCAGCCGAGCGCAGATAACGGTCGAAATATTCAGCCTGCCAAATCGGTGGGATAAGGTTGCGAGCTCCCGCAATTCGCCGTGAGGTTACGCCTTTCCACATCTGAACCCATTTGGCAGTCAAGCGCGCGCCCACTTCCGGTCTGGCGAAAAAATGCACGTGATCGGGCATGAGCACGTAATGACCGACCCACCAGCCGTCCCGAAGAGAAGACTCGGTCCACACCGTTTTCAAAATTTCGTGACATTGCGCATCAGAGAGGACTGGCTTCCTGCGATGCGTGCACACGGTGAAGAACACGATCGGATTGTCCGAGTAAGAGGGAACGTGAGGGAGATGACGGTGGGCGGAGATCTGGTGATGATCAACCCTCCGTGAAGAGAATCAATCAACGCGATGCAACAAAATGGAGACGGCCTGCCGTCAGGCCGTTTCGCTCGACGGTGGCAGTGTTTCTTCTCTCCGGCACGAGGGCGTGCCGGCTCCAAAAAATTACGTCGCGCCTAAGATGTGCTTGATGCCGCGAATCGGGATGACGACCCAGTCGGGGCGGTTATTCAGCTCGTAGCCCACTTCGTAGACGGCTTTGTCGAGGAGATAGGCTTCCAGCAGAATTCCGAAATCGCCTTCGTCGGATGGAACGAAGGACGCGCCATCCGTAGCTTCGAGATAACTTTGGAGAAAGACGCTGCTCATCTGGCGGTACCAGAGATCGGCCCAGCGTTCGAGGAACGGGACGTCTTCGACGCGCATGGCCGGTTGCCAGAGAGCGCTGTAGGCGGCGTACTGGAATGAGCGCATCATCCCGGCGACATCGCGCAGGGCGGAACGCTTCAATTTTCGCTCGCCCAGGGCGCGGGCGGGTTCGCCTTCGAAATCGAGAATAACGAAATCCTTTCCGGTGTAAAGGACCTGGCCGAGATGATAGTCGCCGTGGATCCGGATCTTGGCCGCGTTCGAGCGGCGATCGAGAATAAGCTGCTCCTGCGCGAGGATTTGTTTTTCCGCGGCGAGGACCTGCGCAGCTTCGTCGCGAAAGGCGTCGGGTAGAGTCGGTAGTTTCTTCTCGAGGAGGGCAAAGGCCCGGCGGAGCGAGGCGCGCATGTTTTGATAAACGGAACGCTGCGCCATCGCGTTGAATTGCTCGGGCGCGAAGCCGCGTTCGTCCGGGCTGATGGCCAGGGCGCGATGCAATTCGCCGGTGCGGCGCCCGAGCAGTTTGGCTTTCTCGCGATACACGCCCCCGATCAATTCCTCGAGGAGGGGGCCGGGAGGCGTGGTCTGGTTTTGCAGATCGGCTTTGCGAGTGAGAACGCGTTCAAAGTAGCGGCCGACCGCATCCAGCGTCAGGGTCCAGGCATCACCCTCGTTGGCGACGGCGCTTTGGAGGAGACAGACGACGGTGGGCTCGGTCTTGGTCCGGCGATATTCGATCGCACCGAGAAACGCCGGAACGTTTGGAAACTGGGCGCGCTCCGTTAGAAACCGGGTCACTTCCACGTCGGGGTTCACTCCATCCTCGAGCTTCCGAAAGAGTTTCAGGAAAAATTTACCGTCGAAGAGCATCGACGAGTTACTTTGCTCTGCGCTCAGGACCTGGGAAGGCGGCACGGTAGCATGCGCGTCGCCCGGAAATACACTGCTCGTCAGGCCAATGAGATTGCCCTTTTGTCCGCTGGTGGACCGGGCCGCGGTCATGAGCGTGAAAAGGTCCTGGCGGAACGACTCGTCGTAAACGGCATCGTGCAGAATCGCGTCGCCATCGCCATGGAGGCGCGCAATGATCGCGTGCGGAGCGGAGCGCTCGATGGCGCGCGCCGCATCGTTCTTCGCGACCTGCACCGGGATCGCATAAGTCTCCGTCGGGCCATCGAGATAACTCACCTCGACGAACCAGATTTGGGCGGCGTCCGGTTTGTCCGAGATCGGAATTTCCTCGATAACACGGATGCTGCGCAACGTCCGCGCCTTGGCCCCAAACCAGCGACAACTGCGGAGATAAACCGGCAGGACGTCGCGCTCGAGCTGCACGCGCTGGCCGTTGCCCAGGATGGCACCCACCGTCGAAACCGCGTCCAGCATCGGAATCTTGCGCGCTTTCGAGGCGGCGGACGCGGCCGTTTCCTTTCGGAGAACAAACCAGTAATGGGAGTGAGGGCCCAGCGTGATGACGTAAGGCGATTTCCTGATGCGCGGGAAAAAATTCTGGCTGAAAACTTCCATGAGCGAGCAACCGCTGAAGCGCGAAAGGTCCAGCTCGGCCGCCTGGGCGAAGCGCGACAGGTTCACCACCACAAGGATGGTCTCGTCCTCGTGCCGTCGGAGAAACGCCAGGACTTTGTTGTTTTCCGGGAGAAGAAATTCGAGCGAGCCGCGGGAGAAGGCACGGAAATTTTTCCGCATCGCGATGACCCGTCGCGTCCACCAAAGAAGCGACGAAAGGTTCTTCTGCTGGTTCTCGACGTTGATCGCCTCGTAGTGATACTCGGGGTCGAT
>JBBRMO010000253.1:0-3673 GCA_038230815.1 Chthoniobacterales bacterium | reverse complement strand
TAAAGGATGCGCCGCTGCGATGGCTTGAGTCCGTCCCGGGCGTCCGGCAACGCTCGTGAGATAATGACCGACATCGAGTAATCGAGGAACGACCTCGAAACCTCATCGGCTACATTGATCAGCTCTATTTTTTCGTTTGGGTTATACACGGTTGGGAAATGAAATTACGAATGTCGAATGACGAAGGAATGGCGAAAATTGGCAATGGCTCTGACGATCCTGTCGGTCATTTTTCCTAAACGTCCAGATTTCGGACGTTCAAGGCGTTGTCTTCAATGAACTGGCGTCGGGGTTCGACGACGTCGCCCATCAGGATGGTAAACATCTTGTCGGCATCGACGGCGTTGTCGTCGTTCAGGTCGACCTTGAGGAGTTTGCGTTTATCCGGATCCATGGTGGTGTTGAACAGCTCTTTCGCGTTCATTTCCCCGAGGCCTTTGAACCGCTTGATTTGCACGCCGCGCCTTCCGATCTCGACGATCTTCTGGTGAATCTCAGGGATGGAGAAGAGGGGATGGACGGTGGCCTTCTCGCCTTCGCCTTCGATCAACTCGAAGATCGGGTGATCGCTCGCCGCGTAGTGGTCGACCTTCAATCCTTTGCGGGCGAGTTCCGCGATGATTTTTTGGATCGTGGCCGACTCGTGCAGTTCCACCAGTTTCGCCCGGCGTCGGACCCCGCCATTCGATTTCACCGGAGCGGTGGTCAGCGGGAGTAATTCCTGGCCCATCTCGGTATCGAACAAATTCAGGTCGAGATTGGCTTCGTGAAAGTCGCGGACCTCGCGTTGATCGTGAAAATAGCGAACCGATTCCTCATTCCCGTCGCGCACCTTCACGAGATAGGTCGGCAGCTTGCCGGTCTTTGGCTCGCGCTCGGCGAGGAAACTCTCGAAGTCGCCCCCATGGCGCCGGACCGATTCACTCAGTTTCGCCAGTTTCTCCAGCGATTCGAGGATGTCCTTGAGCTGCGCGGCGCTTAATTCCTTGTTGTCGGCCAGGTTCTTCAGGCGAACGTCTTCCGCGCCTAACGAGATCAAAATCTTGTTCAACTGGATGTCGTCGTCGACATATTCTTCCCGCTTCTTCCGCTTGATCTGGTAGAGCGGCGGCTGAGCGATGTAAATCTTGCCAGCCCGAACCAGCTCCGTCATCTGGCGATAGAAAAACGTCAGAAGAAGCGTCCGGATGTGGGACCCGTCCACGTCGGCATCGGTCATGATGATGATGCGTCCGTAGCGCAGTTTCGTGATGTCGAACGAGGCTTCGTCTTTCGCCGTGTTTTCATCTTTCGGTTTACCGATTCCTGTCCCGATCGCGGTGATCATCGACTGGATCTCGGTGTTCTTGAGGGCCTGGTCGAGGCGCGCCTTCTCCACGTTGATCAACTTGCCGCGGATTGGGAGAATGGCCTGGTAACGTCGGTCGCGGCCCTGTTTTGCCGAACCCCCGGCGGAATCGCCCTCGACGATATAAAGTTCCGTCAGATCCGGATCGCGTTCGGAACAGTCGGCGAGTTTTCCGGGAAGGCCACCACCCGTCAGCGCCCCTTTCCGGATGGTTTCCCGCGCTTTCCGAGCTGCTTCGCGCGCCCGGGCTGCGGTCAAAACTTTGTCGAAAATCCGTTTCGCGATCGCCGGGTTCGAATCCAGAAAAGTCATCAACCCGTCGTAAACAACCGAGTTCACGATTCCGTCGATCTCGGTATTGACGAGCTTCACCTTGGTCTGCGATTCGAACCGGGGATTTGGCAGCTTGATGCTGAGGACACAGATTAACCCTTCGCGGACATCGTCGCCTGAGATCGCGGGGTCCTTGTCTTTGACGAGGCTGTTCGACTTCGCGTATTGGTTTACCGCCTTGGTCAGGGCCGTGCGAAAACCGGTGAGGTGGGTTCCGCCGTCCGGATTCGGAATCGAATTCGCGAAGGGCAAAATGTGATCGTTATAGCTGTCGTTATATTGCAAAACGACGTCGACAAAAACTTCATCCCGCTGCCGCGAGAGCACGATCGGTTTCGGATGAATCACCTGCTTGTTTTCGCCGAGCTGCTTCACGAACTCCTCGATGCCGTGCTTGTAGAAGAATGTCTCCTTTTTCGCGGAATCGCCGCGTTCGTCGCTCAGCGTGATTTCGAGGCCGGGATTCAGAAAGGCCAGCTCGCGGAGACGGGAACCAAGGCGCTCGAACTTAAACTCGGTCGTGATCGTGAAGATTGTTGGGTCCGGCAGGAACGTAATCAGCGTGCCCGTGCTTTTTTTGCTTTTTACTTCACCGATGACGTCCAGTTTTTGGGTCGTTTTGCCGCGTTCGAAACCCATCGCGTAAACTTTGCCGTCGCGGGAAACCTCGACCTTGAACCAATCGGAAAGGGCGTTGACGCATTTCGCGCCGACGCCGTGGAGGCCGCCGGAATATTTGTAGGCGCCCTGGCCGAATTTGCCGCCGGCGTGCAGGTTGGTCAGAACGAGCTCGACTGCGGGCATCTTGAATTTCGGGTGCATGTCGACCGGAATGCCACGGCCGTTGTCGCGCACGGAAACCGATCCATCCACGTGGACGGTGACTTCGATTTTGGTGCAGTAACCGGCTAGGTGCTCATCGATTGAGTTATCGAGCACCTCAAAAACCATATGATGCAAACCGCGTTCATCCGGGTCGCCGATATACATTCCCGGCCGCTTCCGCACGGCCTCGAGGCCCTCCAATTTATCGATCTGAGCGGCGTCGTATTTCTGGCCCTGGCTGATTCCGGTGGCGTCAGTTTGACGTTTTCTATTTTCCGAATTTTCGTCTTCCATAACGCTTAAGGCAGTGGCTGGCATAGGCAGGCAAAAAGATAGGCGAAAGAGGCCCTCTCAACAACCGATATTTGGTGTTTTCCGCACCTATTTTCCGCTACAAATAGGGGAACGACCGCGCCGCAGCACATGATCTTGTGGAGGGCGGGGAATTTCCCCGTGGAATGTTTTTTCCGCGTTCTGGACATGGAAACAAGCCCGATTTCTACCCTGATCGGCCGGAAGTTTTGACGCCTTGACCATCGCGGCAGTGGCCTCGAAAATGCCCGTCACCTCATGCGATCCCAAACCCTATACGAAGCACGATGGATCTTCGCCGCTCTCGCGGTGTGCGCGATCGCGAGCGCTTTCTTTTTCCCGTGGTTGCTTTTGCTCGTTCTTCTTCTGACGGTTTACGTCTTCTGGTTCTTCCGTGATCCGGAGCGCGTTTCACCAATTGATCCCAACGTGGTCGTGGCCGCAGCCGACGGAACCGTAGCGGACATTGTCGAACTCGAGGAGCCGGAGGTGATGCACGCGGCCCAGAAACGAGTGGGGATATTTCTTTCCGTCTTCGATGTGCACACGAATCGCGCGCCGGTCGAGGGCAGGATCATTTACAAGAAAGCGCACGCCGGACTTTGCCTCGACGCCCGCCACGCGGATTGCACGACGAAGAACCGCGCGATGACGTGGGCTTTTCAGAATCAGCGTGGGACGTTCGTCGTGCGGCAGCTAACCGGAATGATCGCGCGCCGGATTGTGGGCTGGTCCAAGGTGGGCGACGAGCTGAGGAAAGGGGAGCACTTTGGGATGATTCGCTTCGGATCGCGAACGGAAGTATACTTACCGCTCGAGGCCGAGGTGCTGGTGAAGGTGGGCGACCGCGTCACG
>JBBRMO010000252.1:0-3711 GCA_038230815.1 Chthoniobacterales bacterium | reverse complement strand
GATCGGGCGCGGTGGGAGTGAACTCTCCCGTGGCCGCGACCGGCACGTTAAACTTCGCCGCTACGTCGGAAAACCTGGCGCCCTTCTCCATCATCGCCTGGACAAAATCGTTGGAACGGTTCGCCAGTTTCTGAAGGGCGTCGATCCGTTCCTTGCCCGCCAGTTTTTTTTCTGCCTCACCGAAGGAGAAGGCCACGAACTCCACCTTGCGCTTCTCGTCGGTCTTCAATTCCGCCTTGTGGGCCTCGAAATATTTCTTGATGTCCTCATCGGTGATTTTCACATCCTTCTGAAAATCCTCTTCGCGAAATCGGACCAGCGCGATGTGCAGCTTTCCGTAGGCCTGGTCGTAATATTCGGCGCTTTCCGAGTCGGCCACGTGCAGCCCTGCTCCAAGCAGATCCTTTAAGCGATTGAGGATAAGCTGATCGGAGACCAGTTCCTCGAGCTGTGCTTCCGTAAACCCGAGCGCCGGCAGTCGGTTCTGGGTAAACTCGGTGTATTTGTTGATATCAAAACCGCCCGTACCTTGAAACGGGACCAGCGTTTTCACGAAGGCCACCACCTCCGCCGAGCTGGGTCGAATGCCAAGAGCGGTTGCTTCATGATCGACCACGAGGCGATTGAAAGTGAAATTGGCGTAGGCGTCGTTTTCCGTCATCGGACGCATCATCAAATCCTGGACGAGCTGGGAAAGACCGAGCATTTGGGCAAGGGTCATCAATCGCACGCCCCGCTGAAACTCGATGTTTGTTACCGGTCGATCGTAGATGCGGCCAAGATCGGCCTGGTGGATCGCGCTGAAATCGGTCTTGCTGAAATAGAAAATGAACGGAATAGCGAGGATCGCGATGACGATCATGAGCCATTTGTGATGCTTGCGCAGGATGGTGATCATAGGGACGAAAGGGTTCGGTTGGAGCGGGGCAGAACTTACGGCGAGTTGTCGATGAGCCAACTGCTTTTTCTCAGGCAGAGCCGCTGCTCCTCACTTCTGATGCGAAGCGTTCTTCGCGACAGCGGCGCGCGCTTTGAGCCGCAAAGCGTTGAGACGGATGAACCCGGTCGCGTCGCTTTGGTTGTAAGCGTCTCCGCCGCCGCCTTCCATCGTCGCCACCTCCGGATCGTAAAGACTCATCGGGCTCTGGCGGCCAGCAGCGATGATGTTGCCTTTGTAAAGTTTTAACCGGACGACGCCGGTCACGTCCCGCTGGGTTTCCGTGATGAGAGCCTGAAGCGCCAGACGTTCCGGCGCGAACCAAAAACCATTGTAAATCAGGGTGCTGTATTTCGGGATGAGGCTATCTCGCAGATGCATGACTTCACGGTCCATGGTGAGCGATTCCATTTGCCGATGTGCGAAATGAAGCAGAGCGCCCCCCGGTGTTTCATAAACCCCACGGCTCTTCATGCCCACGAATCGATTCTCGACCATGTCAACGCGGCCGATGCCATGCTTGCCGCCCAGTTTGTTCAAGGTTTGCATGACCCCGAGAGGCGAAAGAGCCTTTCCGTTGACCGCGACACAATTGCCATCGCGAAACTCCAGCTCCACGTATTCGGCTTTGTCCGGCGCGTCTTCGGGAGAGACGCTCAGTTTATACATGCCCCGCGCTTCCTCCGCGCTCGCATCGAACCATGGATCTTCGAGCATTCCGCTCTCGAAACTGATGTGAAGGAGATTGCGATCCATCGAGTACGGCTTGGACGCGCTGGCTTCCACCGGGATGCCCTGGGCCGCGGCATAGGCAATCATTTCGGCGCGGCCGGGGAACTCTTCCCGGAAACGTTCTTCACGCCAGGGCGCAATGACCTGCAGCTCCGGCCCAAGCGCGGCCGCGGTCAACTCGAAGCGCACCTGGTCGTTCCCCTTCCCCGTCGCGCCATGCGCGATCGCCGTCGCGTTTTCGGCCCGCGCAATCTCGACCATGCGTTTCGCGATGAGCGGACGCGCAATGCTCGTCCCCAGAAAATATTGCCCCTCGTAAATCGCGCTCGCCTGCACCATCGGAAAGATGAAATCGCGCGCGAATTCCTCCCGCAGGTCGTCGATGACACATTTCGCCGCGCCGGTGCTGAGAGCTTTGTCATCCAGCCCCGAGAGTTCTTCTTCCTGCCCGATATCGGCGCAAAACGCGATAATCTCCGCCTGACAGTTCTCCTTCAACCAGCGAAGGATGACGGAAGTGTCCAGTCCACCGGAGTACGCGAGAACGATTTTCATGATGCGAACTTTTTTGCCATTTCAATCGCCAAACGAAATGTCGACGTCGCGCGCGGTCTGAACCAATTCGCCGTCGGGCGGAACGAGGCGAAGCCGATTTACCGCCTCCGCAATCGACACGTGGCGCACCTGGTAATTTTGGTAGCTCACCATCGAGCCGAATTGTTTTTCGCGGATCAACTTCACCGCTTTGACGCCAAAACGCGTGCCGAGAATCCGGTCGAGCGTGGTCGGCGTGCCGCCGCGCTGAAGATGGCCCAGGACGGTGCAACGCGTTTCCTTTCCCGTGCGCGCCGCGATTTCACGGGCCACCACACTGCCGACCCCGCCGTAGCGATCTTCGCCCTCCTCGCTGTGGCGCAATACCACCTGGCCATCGCGCGGCCTCGCGCCTTCCGCCACGACGACAATCGCCGAGGGATTGCCGCGATCCGCGCGCACCTGGATGGCCGCGGTGACCTTGTCGTAATCGAACGGGATTTCCGGAATCAGGATTATGTGCGCGCCACCGGCGATCCCGCCATGCAACGCGATCCATCCGGCATGACGTCCCATCACCTCCAGGATCATGATGCGTTTGTGGCTGGTCGCCGTCGTATGCAACCGGTCGAGCGCATCCATCACGGTCGCGACCGCGGAATCGAAACCGAAAGTCATCGCTGTCGCTTCCAGATCATTATCGATTGTTTTTGGGACACCGATGCAATTGATGCCGGCATCCTGAAGTTGTTGCGCCGTCGCCATCGAGCCATCACCGCCCACGATGATGAGGCCATCGACCCGAAGAGACTTCAGGACTTCACGGGCGTCGGCGATCACATTCCCGGCGACTTCGGTCCGCTCGCCGGCTCCGACCTTGGCCACGAAATGGCCGCGATTAGTCGTTCCGATAATCGTTCCGCCGCGGGGCATGATGCCGGCCGTCTCGCGGCGGCCTAACAACTTGTAGTTCCCAGGTGGAAGCAAACCTTCGAAGCCATCCAAAAATCCGAGCACTTCCCAGCCGAGCTTTTCCGCGGCCAGAACAACCCCGCGCAGAACGGCATTCAAGCCGGGGCAATCGCCACCGCTCGTTAACACGCCGATACGGGGCTTGGTCATGGGCGCCGGCGAAAAATCAGAGCGTCTTGTTGGGATCGACCTTCCGGCCATCAGCCGCCCATTGATCGTAGAGCTGCCAGCCACGCGCCAGAAGTTGCGCGCCCTCGGAAAAACGATTCGCGCTCCCGAGCATGACGATGATCAGATCTCGCGGTGTCACCACCGTGCGGGCCCCATCTTTCCGAATCTCCGCTTCCCGGTGCGCGGAAAGAATCAGGCAATCGCCGGCCCGCGCCGTCTTCCCGGTCTTCACCCCATCCACACCGTTAGTGCCGAGCAATTCGTTCGTGTTGCGGAGCATGTAACTTTTCTTCTGGGTGCCGCGGTTGAAGGAGATCTGCCTCTCCTTTTGCGCCACGTAAAAACGAAACGAAGCTTTGTTCATT
>JBBRMO010000251.1:0-3713 GCA_038230815.1 Chthoniobacterales bacterium | reverse complement strand
TTCGACTCCGCCAGACTGTCCGTCAATGTCCGGACCGATTCGCGGGCCAGCGAGAGTTCCCTCCGCAGAGCCTCGTTTTGCGAAAGCACATCAGCAGCGATCATCCGGCTGCTGCCGGATGTCTCGTTTTCAATTTTGGATTCTGTCAAAGAACTATCCCCTTGCGCTGCCAGCTCTCCGGCCGTGCAGACGCTACCCACCCACAGGATCATCGATCCGCGACTCACGACTGCCGCCTTCAGCAATCGAAAATCGATAATCGATAATCGAAAATTCAAATCACTTCGTCACCTTCGCGGTGTGCGAACCGTGTTTCTTAAAGATACGGGTCGGCGAAAATTCGCCCAGTTTGTGGCCGACCATGTTCTCGGTCACAAAGACGGAGATGAAAGTTTTTCCATTGTGCACCATGAAGGTATGACCGACGAAATCAGGCGTCACCATCGAGCGGCGGGCCCAGGTCTTTAACGGCTTCTTCAAGCCCGAGGCATTCATCTTGTCGATTTTCTCGAGGAGATGCGGGGAGACAAACGGTCCTTTTTTTAGCGATCTGGCCATAACGAAAAATTATTTCTTGCGGCGATCCTGCATGATGAAGCGATCGCTCGGCTTGTGTTTCGAGCGGGTCTTGAATCCCTTCGCCAGCTGACCCCACGGACTCACCGGATGATGCCGTCCACCGCCGCCCTTCGATTTTCCCTGGCCGCCACCCATCGGGTGATCGATCGGGTTCATAACCATGCCGCGAACATGTGGTCGCCGTCCCTGCCAGCGCGTGCGTCCCGCCTTGCCGCTCGACACGTTCATGTGATCGACATGGCCCACCTGTCCAATGGTCGCAAAGCAGGTCTCATGGATCCGGCGAATTTCCCCGGAAGGAAGCTTGACCAGCGCGTAACCAGCTTCCCGGTTGCTGAGCGTGGCCTGTTGTCCGGCGCTTCGTGCAATCTGCCCGCCGCGGCCCGGCGCGATCTCGATGTTGTGAATATTTGCCCCAAGCGGAATCACGCTGAGCGGCAATGAATTTCCCAGTTCCGGCGGCGCCTCGTTCCCGGACATGACTGTTGCGCCCACGGCCAGGCCATCCGGAGCCAGAATGTAGCTCATCTCGCCGTCCGCGTACTTAATAAGAGCAATCCGGGCGGAGCGGTTCGGATCGTACTCGATCGCTGTGACCTCCGCCGCCACGCCGTACTTGCGGCGTTTGAAATCGATTCTGCGATACTTCTGTTTGTGCCCGCCTCCGATATGGCGCGAAGTGAGGCGGCCGTTGTTATTCCGGCCTCCGCTTCGCGTTTTGGTCTCGGTGAGTCCCTTGTGCGGCTTCGATTTCGTGATCTCCGTGAAAGCCGGGAGCGACTTGAAACGAAGGACGGGAGTTAAGGGACGAAAAGTTTTGAGGGCCATAAGGATTTACACGAGATCGATCTTCTCGCCCTCCTTCAAAGTCACGATCGCTTTTTTCCAATGAGGCTTACGGCCGAAATCGGCGCGGCGTTCGCGTTTCTTTTTCCCGGCATAATTGCAGGTGTTTACGGCGATGACCGTTTTTTTGAACAACCGCTCGATCGCCTGCTTGATCTGGATTTTGTTCGCCCGGGGCGAAACCCGGAACACGTACTTGTTCAGCTTTTCGCTCAAAAGCGACGCTTTTTCGGTCAACTGGACCGTCTGGATGAGGTCGTAAGGCTCGTTCATTCGCGATTGATCCTTTCGGCCAGGTGGGCCAACGCCGTGGGCGTCACTAAAATTTTGTCAAACGCGAGCAACTGTTCCGCGTTCACGTTCGCGGCGGTCGCGAGCAGGACCGGTTTCACGTTCCGCGCCGACTTGTAAGTATTCTCGTCGAACGAATCGGAGAGCACCAGGACCTTCCGGGCATCCGTCTGCTTCTTCAGCATCGCGACGAACGCCTTTGTTTTCACTTCCGAGACTGCAAATTTATCGACCGTCAGGACGTCGCCTGCCTTGATCCGCTCGCTGAGCGCTTTTAGAAAGGCGAGACGACGCAAAGTCTTCGAGGTTTTTTTCGAGTAGTCGCGCGGTTTTGGTCCAAAAACGACGCCACCTCCACGCCAGACGGGCGAGGATTTGTAACCAGCTCGCGCACGCCCGGTTCCCTTTTGCCGCCAGGGCTTCGCCCCCGAAAGGTTTACGGTCGCTTTCGTCTTCGTGTTGGCAGACCCGGAACGGCGCGCCGCCCGCATCGCCACGACCACATCGTGCAATGCCTGGGTTCCGCGTCCCGTCTCGATTAACTCGATCCTGGCTTCCTTCGCCGCTTCCGCTGTCAAAACTTTCGCGCTCATTTGCTCTTCGCGTCTCCGGTAGCCGGTTTCTTGATGGCCGGTCGCACCACGACGTAGCTGCCGTTGGCTCCCGGCACCGCGCCACTGATCAAAATTACTTTCTCGGCTTCGCGCACTTGCATTACCTGAAGGTTTTGAACGGTCACGCGCTCGTCACCCATGTGACCCGGCATGCCCATGTTTTTCCAAATCCGTCCTGGCGTGGAACGATTGCCGATGGCGCCGTTTCGGCGATGCGTTTTCGAACCGTGCGCCGCACCCTGCCCCGCAAAATTATGCTTCTTCATTACGCCCTGGAAGCCTTTGCCCTTCGACTTGCCGATCACGTCCACCCAATCGCCCGGCTGGAACTGAGTGACGCTGAGATTGATCTCGCCCTCTGGCGCATCCGCCTTCAGGCGAAATTCCTTCATCAGTTTCTTGGGCTCGGAACCAGCCGCCTTGAATTCGCCCAGGAGGGCTTTTGTGACCCGCGATTCCTTCTGGACCGCGAATCCTACTTTGATGGCGGAATACCCATCGTTCTCCACCGTCACCCGGCGCAGGAGCACGTTATCGCCGGCCGCGATCACGGTCACGGGACGCATTCGACCGTTGGCGTCGTAAACGCTGGTCATGCCGATTTTTTGTCCTAGTAAACCGATGCTCATGATCGTGGGTTTGCAAAAGTGTTCGAAAATGGACCGCTAAATCTTGATGGTAATGTCCACGCCCGCCGGCAGGTTCAGTTTCTTCAGTTCGTCGACCGTCTTCGCAGTGGGCTCGATGATGTCGAGGAGGCGTTTGTGGGTTCGAATTTCAAATTGGTCCATCGACTTTTTGTCGACGTGAGGGGAACGGTTCACCGTGAATTTCTCGATCAAGGTCGGGAGCGGGATCGGGCCGGCTACGCGGGCGCCGGTCCGTTTCGCGGTCTCCACGATGTCGATCGCGGATTGATCGAGCATGCGATGATCGAATGCTTTCAGGCGGATGCGGATGCGTTGACCGTTCGTCATTTAGATTCCTTCTGATCAAGAACGGCGGCCATGAGCTGCTGCGGCACCTGTTCGAAATGTGATGGCTCCATTGAGTAGCTGGAGCGGCCCTTTGAAAGTGATCGAATGGCGGTGGCGTACCCGAACATTTCGGCGAGCGGGACCTCCGCCTGGACCATCGTCAGATTGCCCTTCACCTCGATGCTCCCGATCTTGCCGCGGCGCCGGTTCAAATCGCCCATGATGTCGCCCTGATATTCTTCCGGAGTCGCATTCTCCACCTTCATGATCGGCTCGAGCAGAATCGGCTTGGCCTTTTTGAAAGCGTCTTTCACCGCAAAAATAGCCGCAAGCTTGAACGCCATCTCGTTCGAATCGACGTCGTGGTACGAGCCGTCGACGATATCAACATTCGCGTCGATCACCT
>JBBRMO010000250.1:0-3719 GCA_038230815.1 Chthoniobacterales bacterium | reverse complement strand
GTGATCGAAGAAGGGCGTCCGCTTTTGGGATTGGTGAATTACATTCATCTCAATCCGGTGCGGGCGGGGCTCGTTCAACTCGAGGAATTGCGGAGTTACGGGGCGTCAAGTTATCCAAAATTTTTCGATGCCGAGCCGCATTCGACGCTGGTGAGGAAGCAGTTTCTCGGGGCGCTCGAATTCCCGGATTCGCCGACCGGGATGGGCGAATACGCAAAATATCTTAAATTGGCGGAGGAAAATGATCCGACGGAACGGGACGAGCTGGCGCGGAAATATTGTCAGGGGTGGTCCGTGGCTTCGGCGGAATACCGGAGCGAACTTCAGAAGCGCTATGCGGAGCTGGAAGAGGCCGAGGACTGGGGCGGGAAAGAGGTTGGCGAGCTACGGGAAGCCAAGTGGGGCAATGCTCTCGAGGCGTTGATCGCAGAACGCGGCAAATCCCTAACGGAGGCCGAACGGGAACCGAAATCCGCACCCTGGAAAATCGAAATTGCCCGAGAACTGCGAGCCCGCACAACCGCCACCAATAAATGGATTGCTAAGAAATTAGTCATGGGGCATCCAACCCGCGTTTGTAATCTCATTCGTGGGAATGTCGTCTAAATGTGTAAATTATAGGGCCGACCCCATTCCGTGGACCCCATTCCGTGAACCATTCCGTGAAAAGGTCTAATCTCCTAACCATTCTGGGGCTGGTTGTCGTGTCGGCCCTCGTCGGGATCGCTTGGAATACATGGACGGGGGCGGGCGGGAAGCCGGTTGCAGAAACGCCGGGGGGAAAGGCTTCGTTCCTGTCGGACCTGGATTTTCGGGAAGTGGCGGCGGGGGTGAAGCGGGGGAGCTTTCACCTGATGGATGCGCGGACGGCATCCGAATTTGAACGGGGACACCTTCCCGGGGCGCAAAGTGTGCCCGTAGGCAGCGGGACCGAAGAGCTTTTTCGGGTGCGGACAGGGCTGCGGACCGACGCCCGCCCGGTCGTGGTTTACTGCGCGGGCGTTCTTTGCGAGGATGCGGATGAACTCGCCACCCGTCTGCATGGCATCGCCCCTGACAAGCAAATTTTCATTTACCGCGGAGGGTGGGAGGAGTGGCAAGACAATGCCCGGCCCTAAAGTCCCTCATGCCGCGCGATTCGGCCGGCATCTCGCCCTGCGCCTGGTGCTGGCGGTTCCCCTGATTCTTGCGGGCGTGATCAAGCTGGGGGCTCCGACCGCCTTTCGGAATCCCTTGAGGCTGGGGGTGTTTTTCCTCCGGTCCTGGCGGAGGCGATCGCAGTCGTGTTGCCGCCCTTTGAGCTGCTCTGCGGGATTCTTCTTTTGGTCAACTATCGGACCCGCGCCATCGCGCTGGCGGTGACGGGGCTCATGTTGGGGTTCTCGGTGGTCGCGGTGATTTCGTTCTGGCGAGAGGCGACATTCGATTGTGGCTGCTTCGGAGCTCTCACCTGGCTCAACTGGCCGCCGCCCGCGGCGCTGGCGCGCGATCTGGTCCTGCTGGTCTTTGCGGCAGCGCTTTATCGGCGCGAACTCAAATCATCATGAGGCGCTCCTTCCCATTCCGAACTTTCTGGATGGCGGGAATCTTCTGGGGACCGGTGATCTTCGGCCTTCCGGCATACGCTGGGTTGCAATGGGAAGCCACCACCGTGCAAGCCGATGGCTCCAGCGGGCAGGATCGCGTGACCGCGAAGTTTCGGTTCAAGAATACGGGAGGCCAGGAAGTGACAATTGCTTCGATACGTCCTTCCTGTGGATGCACCACTGCGGCTCTGCCGAAGACCCGGTTCGCGGTCGGCGAGGCGGGCGAACTAACCGTGCTGTTTACGGTTGGAGGGCGGACCGGCATGCAACGGAAAACGATCGAAGTGCGGGAGGTGGGCGAAAAGGCGACGATGGTTCTTACGCTGGAAGTGTCGCTGCCCGAACCCCTGAAAGTCGTCCCTCTTGCGCTGGAGTGGAAAAAGGGCGAAACCCCGGTGACCAGAGACATCGAAGTCTCCGCCCTCTCGGGGGTGAATCTGGGTGAAGTGGAATCGACCCTTCCGCTTTTTGAAACCCAAACCCGGAAGACCTGCGAGGGAGCCTGGACGATCAGTGTTCGTCCGAAAGCTTCCGACGCCCCGGCAACGGCTCTGCTGCGGGTGCATTTCGGCGGAGGGTCCAGCGGCGCGGTCGTGGTTCCTCTTCGCATTCGATAACATCGTGCGCTCTGATGCGATTGGAGCCGGACATGAGGCATCCAACCCGAGGTTGTAATCTCATTGGCGAAAACGTCGCCTAGCCGTGTCTATTATTGAGGTCGGCTTCATCGGGCGCTTTCAGGATGTGAGGCAAAAGCTGCCAGCAAAAAATCTCGAAAGGGCTCGTTTTAGTAGTCGCGGAGTTAACGCAAATCATCTCGACGAACAGAGGCAATTTTATCATAAGTCCCTGTAAATAAACGAGAAGCACAGGCGAGTCCTGCCTCAGGAGCCATTTCAAGTCGTTGATGGCGACGCCGTTTGGTTTCGGCGAGGGGCCTTGCGCGATATCTTTACGCGGGTGGCACGGTCGCGGCGATGGCATTTTGCAGATCCTGGCCGCCCACGGGTTTCGTGAGATGGAGGTTGAAGCCGGCTCGTTTGCAACGGGCGATATCGTCTTCGCTGCTGAATCCGGTGAGCGCGATGGCTGGCGTGTTGCAAAATGGGCGGATGCCGTGCATGAGGCTCACGCCGTTGCCGTCGGGCAGGCCCACATCGCTGATGATGAGGTCGAAGCGATGCGTGACGACTTGTTTGACGGCCGTTTCCACTGAATCCGCGGTCGCGACGGTGTGCCCGAGCATTTTCAAAAAGCCGCCGACCACCAGCGCGGTGTCTTGGTGATCCTCGACGAGCAGGATCGAGAGAGGGCGGTCGGTCGGGGCGAGGGGCATGGTGAAGGGAAGGCGGCGGCAGCGTTCCGTTGACGCCTCTCCTTTTCAATCGAAATTCGCGCCGGAGGCGGAGGGTCAGGGAGAAGCCTGATAGCCGGCGCGCGGTTTCGACCTTACTTTGCCGCGTCTCGTGTCTTCCCCGCCTCAAACCCGCCGTGCCATTGACCAGGAAATTCCGCTGGGCGTGGGGGTCGTCGTCGTGGTGCTCTTTTTTGTCGGGGCGGGATGGATGTCCGTTCGCGATACGACTCTCGTGATGGAGGATGCCCGGAAGGTGGCGCACACGCACGAGGTCATTAACTCGCTCGATAATGTGCTTTCGCTCGTCAAGGACGGGGAAACCGGCCAGCGCGGCTTCCTGATCACGGGTGACGCCAGCTACCTCGCGCCGTTGATGACGGCCCGCGTCGACGTCGAACTGGAGATTGATCAGGTGGAGAGGTTGATCGTGGGCGATCCCAACCAGCAACGCCTATTCGCGAAGGCGAGGACGTCCATTGCGGCGAAATTTTCCGAGCTCGGCGAGACGGTCGAGTTGCGGCGCTCTCGCGGCTTTGACGCGGCGCGGGACGTGGTGATGACGGATCGCGGCAAGATCGCGATGGACGCCATTCGCTCGACGATCCTCGAGATGGAGCGAGCGGAAAACACGGTGCGCGATGAGTGCGTGCTCGCGATGCAGACCGCCTACCGCACGGCGGTGACGAGCGGAATCGCGACGGCGGCCCTCGGGATTTTGCTTTCGCTGCTGGTGGCTTTTCTCATCCGGCGCACGCTGGCGTCCCGACGGCGGCAGG
>JBBRMO010000249.1:0-3731 GCA_038230815.1 Chthoniobacterales bacterium | reverse complement strand
GGCGCGGTTTACACACCGCCGGCCTGACAAAAAACCGCCCGCCTGACAAAAACGGCGCTTTCAAATCGCCGCTCCCGGAAATTTATCGCCCAACGAGTAAACGCAGGAAATGCGCGTCCGAAAATCGCGCTCCGGAGCCGTGACGGACCACAACAAGGTTCATCGAAGGGATAACATAGAGTCGCTGATAACCGGAACCGATACACGCGACCACGTCGCTCGGAGCATTGCGACAGAGGACCGTTCCTCCCCAACTCTGGCGCTGCCACTTCGGAATCAACATCGACTCGATATCGAACTCACGTCCGCCCGGCGCCTGGCGATTGTTCCACCAGCCTAACGAAAAGGCACGATTCGCACCCGACCCGCGCCAGCACTGGGACATCGAGCCCGGGCTCACGACAGGCACACCTCCATTGAGCGCGACTTCACCGAGCTTGGCCCACTGCCGCGCGCTCAGCAGCCAGCCGGCCGCGAGCAACGGATTCCCCGCACTGTCCGCCAGGTAGCGTTGCGACCCGAGGCCCAGACGATGCAAAACGCGCCGCTCCAGGTAGTGCGTCGGCGATTCTCCATGCAACTTTTCCTTGAGCACGGCGTGAAAGACCTGGAGCGCGCTCGGCCCGTAAATGAACGCATTTCCCGGACTGGCCACCAGAGGCGCCCGGATCGCGATGCTATCCCGATCGCCCGGATTGTTGTTGTGAAGGGAGAACACAGGCTCGAGCCCGCACGAAAAATCGAGCAGTTGCCGGATCGTAACGCGCGCTTTGCGGGGATCGGCATTCCAAGAGGGAATTGTGTCGCCCACCCGTTCATCCAGACTGAGCAAGCCATCCTCGGCCGCCGCCAGAGCCGCCAACCCCCAGAACGCCTACGTCCCGCTATAGATCTTGTGCGGTTCTCCCGCCGATTGCTCCAGCAGGGTCTGCCCATTTTGCAACGCCAGGAAGGAAGTTCCACCCGCGCTCGAGGAATAAGCGGCCGCGGCTCGGATGGCCGCGGGATTCACCGGACTCGCGAGGGCGGTGGCGGCAGCGAGAAACAAAATGATCATCCCTGTTTTCATCCCACTCCATTTTGCCCATCGCATCCGGAATTGCCAGCGGTTCTCTTCTCCGCAGGTGCGATTGCCGGTTGCCATCTCGAAATTCGTAGGGCGAGACTCTGTCGAGCTGCTGCCCTTCTCTATATTATAACAACGCCGCGATTTCGCCTTGACGGAGTCTTGCTCTACCAGGAAAGCCCGTTCGGCCTGTCTATGGCAAAGGGGCGACGGATTCTCTGGCCACGACTTTGCCGTCGCGATCCTTGAACACGAGAAAATGATCGGCCGAAATTTCGACGGACAAACCCGCGGCCGGCTCGATAAGGCGATCGATAAAAAGGACCCAGGCGCGCTTGTCAGGCTGATGATAGTAAGCGTGCAGGTAACAGGCAGCCCGGCCCGAAAAGGGGCAGTACCCGAAGACGATCAACTCGCGTCCCCCGGTGCTAAACTCCCATTTCTCAACCTGTCCAAACCCGATCGTGGTGCCGAAATGCGCCACCAGTTCCTCGCGGGTCGCGGCCGATTTCAACGCCTGTGGAAAGCCCGCCCCGAGTGATCCAGCGCCAAACAGGAACAAAGCAAGGCAACCTCCGGCAATCACTCGTGGTCGCTCTTTCACTTTTGCAGGACGAGTTGGATCCGCGGATTCTCAGGGCTGGAGGGTATCGCGGCGTCAAAATCGGTACAGACAGTCGCCAGGCGTAATCCGATCGATCCGGCCATCGAGCGCATTTCCGAAGGCGTATACAACTGCCACTCGAAGTCGTCGCCTCCGCCGCCCGGATAATTCAGTTGGACGAAGAGGCGGCCATCTCGAACCCATTTTGTTTCGCGGACGATTTCCCCAGGCAAACCAAGCTCTCGTTCACCCTGGTGGGTCGCAAAGAACTGCGGATTCCAAAGATCAAGAATGATGCGGCCGCCGTACCGCACGCCTCTCGTCAGACGGCGGAGGAGCTCGCGGTTTGTCGCGGCATCGAAGAACCCGAAACTCTGAGACATCACGATGGCAACATCGTAAACGTCGGGGTCTGCCTGAAAGTTCCTAACATCCGTCTGGATGTAAGTCGGACCCGCTGCCAGCTCCCGGGCTCTCATAACGGCAGCAGGATCACGTTCCAATCCGGTCACCAGGTAACCACGGCTCGCGAGAACTCGCGCATGCCGCCCCGTCCCGCAACAGACGTCGAGGACCCTTCCGAAGTCAGGCAAAGGCGCGCACGCGCACACGAAATCGATCTCCTGAATCGTGCGGCTCTCAGCGATGCTCAGGTGAAAGCACTCAAACCAGCGACCGGAATACGAATTGGGTTCCGCCTGTTTCATCGAACTGCCCCGTGCTGGAGACGGTTAGATAGAATCTGTTGTCTTTGGTCGCCCCGCGTAAATAGCCGCGAGGAAAAAGGCGTAAATGAGAGCGTGGAGCACGGACCCCACGATGCCGAACGCGGTAAACGCCCACATCCGACTGGCCCGTTGTCCGTTCTCTAACACCCATTGCTGAAGCAGCGTCTGGACAAGGGGCATCAAGAAGCAAAGGACCAGAACGAGCCCGAAACCCAGAGCCGCAAAAACCGATGCCCTCCCTCCCTCACGCCATCGCCCCAGGATCACGACGCCGGCCACAAAACAAACGAGGAGCGCCGGCACATTCATTGCAAACAGCGAGAGGAATATTCTTAATTGGTCACTGTGTTCCATAACCGGGTAGGAAAAGACCCGTTGCCCGCGAAAGCGAGCGGAATCGGGGGCTCGGTAGCGCCAGCTACGGCGCGGTGCGCGATCGCTTTTGCTCCGGCAGACGGAGACGAACTACGGCGTGGGCCAGGGACGCACCAGCACGGTCTGACCGGGAGCGATGGGAGTAACATGTTCGAGGATTTTTTTGTAGTCGGGATGGCCCGGCGGATATACGAGTTGGCCTTCCCCGGAACCACCGCCCGGCAGCTCAGCGCGCAACCGCAGCACGATGGTCCCATCGGCCTTCATCTCGGCGGTTCCAATGGTGGCGGGCTCACTCTTTGGTTCGGCGCCGAGAGCGGCGATACCAAAGCTCAGAACGAAGACGGCAATGATCAGCGATCGGAGTGTTTTCATCGAGCGAAGGACGAATGAGATCTGCTGCCTTGCCGAAGAGGCAGAAGAGTGGCCGGCCCAGCGATCGTTCGTCCTTTTCCATGTCCGACCCGATTGCATCCTGGAGCGTTCAGCGCGTTTACCGGGTTAGTTTGGGAGTGCGCATAAACTAACGGCGACGACTTCGGCCGGATTGACGAGCGTTGTTGGACGGTGGTTCGAATCGTGGAGTTCCAGTTGCGGATCGCCCAGCGCGCGCCCGGGACACCGAACGGATCTCCCGATGACCCTCGACGAAAACCTGGATGTTTCACACGCCGGTCGGCCCCGGCGTTTCTCGAGCAGGAGCAGCGGCGGTACAAGGCGCACGAGCAGGCGCAGGCGGCGGTAGCGTCGGCCTCCGCCGTCGCGGCCTGTCGGCCGTGGGTTTCAGGATCGAGCAGTCTGGCGCTGGGCACGGCGAAGCGGTTCCAGGAGAGAGCGAAGCACAACACTTGGCGGGACGATCGGGCAACCCGACGCCGGAACTTCCAAGGGTGGCCCTACTTTTCCCTGTCGAAGCGGGAGCCTGTTGTGTATCATGCGCCTTCGAAGCCCATGCCTG
>JBBRMO010000248.1:0-3734 GCA_038230815.1 Chthoniobacterales bacterium | reverse complement strand
TTCCAATCCGAGGGCTTTTTGATACCGGACGTAACTCTCGGGCGACAAGACCGGAACGGAAAGCGGCACCAGAAGACAGGTGGCAACGACGATCAAGACGATATAGAGCGGTCGGCTCCAGCTCATCCTGAGGCGGCTGATATTTTCAAACGCGACTGCGCCGGCCGCGAAGAGCATGGGATACGCGGCCGCCAGATAATAATTTTTGCCCTTCAGGACGATGAAGCTCACGAGAAGCACGGCATAAATCCACGCAAGTATGCGAAAACGATTTCCTTCCCGGCTCCAGGAAAGCCAGAACAGTCCGCCGACCCAGAGAGGAAGCAAAATCGGGTTCATCAACATTGCCTGGTCGGCGATGAACGCGACCGGCCCGCGCACGACATCGCGATGAGTGCTGCGGATATTGTGCATTAACTCAAGAAAGGGGAAGTCGTGGCGGACGAGCCAGATCAGGTTCGGCAGGAAAATCAGGAGCGAGCAAAGCGCGCCGATCCAGATCCAGCGGTTCCCGAGGACGCGGCGCTGAGGCGAGAGAAGCAAAGCCACCACGACGGCGAAGGCGAAAAACGCGGTGCCATATTTGTTTTCCATTCCAACGCCGATGAGGACACCGAACCAAAGCCAATAACGCGGCTGATCGCGATCGATGGCACGCACGATGCACCATGCGCAGGCGAGCCAGATCAGGGGATCGAAAGCATTCATCGTGAGCCAATGGTGGATGAGGAGAAAAATAGGCACGGCGATCAGAGCGAGTGCCGCCAGGGCCTGCGCGAACCCGCCACCGCCGAGGTCGCGAGCAAGTTTCCCGGTTAACCAGACCGTCGCGGCGCCGGCGAGAGCGGGGAGGAATCGCAACCCGATTAACGATTCGCCAAAAAAATGGCGCGCGAACCAGGCGACGAAAGCGATCAGGGGTGGCTGATCGACGTAACCGGCATCGAGATGTTCGGAACAGGCGAGATAATAAAGTTCGTCGCGAAAAATTCCGTAACGATTCGCGATCAGGAGATGGAAGACGAGATCCGCGGCCGCGAGAGATAGAACGAGGGCGGGGCCGATCGAACGGCCGCCGCCGTTTGTGGTCTCAACGTCGCTCATGAGTCGACTTCAAGGAGTGGCGGTTTGAAACCGCCGAACTAACCCAACGGCGATTTCAAATCGCCGCTCCTTGATGATTGATCTGCATCCACACTAGTCGCCACTCCTGCGAATGTTGATCGTCGCCGGCGTTTTCCCGGGACGGTAGATCGACGCGCCGTGACAGATCGCGGCGGAGCCTTCGCGGGCGAAGCGGAGCGGTTTCAAATTTTCGTCCCAGCGCTCGAGGTAGCTGCAGTTCGCGGTCTTCTTTGTTCCGGGAATTTCCACGTAACGGACATACGTCATCGAGAGGAATGCACCCTCGCCCGGCAACGGAAAGGGCCCGGCCCAATTTTTCGAAAGCCGGACGAAGCGGCGCTTCGCTAGGTCAAGAGCGTAGTCGGTATCGCCGTCGGTACTGTCGAGATGAACGCCGAAGAACGCGAGGCGCAGCGGCGGATCAAAGAGAAAGCGCTCATTCTTTGTTCCCTGGAGCTGGAGCTGCTCGACCGCGCCTTCAAAGCCGGGAATTTTTGGGAACTCGATCGATTTCCCGGTTTTCAGATCGCGCAGGAGGTAATGTTTGCCATGCTCGGGTCCGTTCACGGAATCGCCTTCGTCGCCTTTCACTTCGCGCAAGACCAGCTCGACGGAACCGTCTGGAGCGCGGAATTTCTGAGTGCGCCCGCCAAAAGCAGGAGCGCTCTCGTCGTCCCCCGAGCCCTCCATCTCCGGCCAGATGAAATAGGGCGAGGTCTTGGTGTTCGCATACCATTCCGGCTCAGCGTCGAGGCGCTTCACGGCGCCACCCTTCGGCTCGATACTCCAATACTCGAACTTGTTTTCCGCGATCTCGCGCGTGAACACGATCGTCTCGCCGTCCGGAGTGAACATCGGATCAAGATCCTGGCCGGAATTTTCTTTGGTCAACTGGCGTAACAGCGTGCCGTCTTCCTTGTAGAGAAAAAGGTGGGCATGACTTTCGCCTCCCGCCTGGAGATACCGGATGGCAACGACGATTTCGGAGCCGGCCTTTGACGTCGTTGCGGCAAGAACGAGGGAAAGAGTCAGGACAAGTCGCCAAATCATTAAGCCGATTTTCCGAAACCAGCGGCCGTTGTCAATCCGGCAGGAAGGTTCCCCCTGAGCAGCGGCCTTGTGGGCCGCTTCAGTGAGGCGGTCGCTGTGCTCACTGTGCGTCATTCCGCGCGCGTGACGCGCAGCACCGCGTCACAGAAGAAATGGCTGCTCAGCGATTACCGATATGGATCGCGCGCTTCTCTACATTCAGCGCGGCTTCTTTCACTGCTTCGCTCAGGGTGGGATGCGCGTGAACCGTCCGGCCCAGGTCTTCCGAGCTGCCGCCAAATTCCATCACGGCCACGGTTTCCGCGATTAATTCGGACGCGGCATGGGAAAGGATATGCGCGCCCAGGATCCGATCGGTCTTCGCATCCGCCACGAACTTGACGATTCCTTCGTAATCTTCATTCGCCACCGCCCGACCATTGGCCCGGAAAGGGAATTTGCCGATGCGCACATCCATTCCCTTTTCTTTGGCAAGGTCTTCGGTGAGGCCAACGCCGGCCAGCTCCGGATTCGTGTAGATGATCCCGGGGATAACTTCGTAATTCACATGACCGGCCTTGCCTGCGATCAGCTCAACGCACGCGATGCCTTCCTCCTCCGCCTTGTGTGCCAGCATCGGACCCGCGATGACATCGCCGATCGCGTAAATGCCTTCGATGTTGGTTTTGAAATGGTCATCGACTTTCACGCGGCCACGATCGTCGAGCGCGACCCCAAGTTTTTCTCCAAAGACTCCCTTCGCAAAAGCGCGACGGCCCACCGACACAAGCACTTTGTCGGCTTCGAATGTTAGTTCTTCTTCACCCTTGGTCGCGGTCGCCACCGCGCGGCCATTCTCGACCTTTACTGAACTGACTTTTGTCTGGAGATGGAAGGCCATGCCCTGGGCGGTCAACGATTTTTGCAACAGATTCGCCAACTCCAAATCGAAACCGAGCGCGATCCGCGGCAGAAACTCGAGCACGATCACTTCCGATCCGAGCCGGCTCCAAACCGAACCCAGCTCAAGCCCAATCGCGCCTCCGCCGATGACGAGAAGTTTTTCCGGCGCCTTCTCGAACGTGAGCGCCTCGGTGCTGCTGACGATAACGTTGCCGTCGAATTTCATGTTGGCCAATTCGACCGGGACGCTGCCCGTGGCGATGACGATGTTCTTCGTTTCGATCTCCTGGGATTCGCCTTCGTCTGGTTTGATGGAAACGCGCCCTGGCGCCGTCACGACGCCAAGACCTTGGAACGTCGTGATCTTGTTACCCTTCATGAGCATCTTGACGCCGCTGTTCATCGTCTTCACGACCTTGTCCTTGCGGGCCAGCATCTTCGCCAGGTCGAGCCCGACGTTCTCGATCACAATGCCATGCTTGGCCGCTTCCTTTTTCGCGAAAACATAATGATCGCTCGAAGCCAGGAGAGCTTTGCTCGGGATGCAGCCGATATTGAGGCAGGTGCCGCCGAGATCCCTGTCTTTCTCGACGATCGCGGTTTTCAGCCCTAGCTGCGCCGCGCGAATGGCCGCGACGTACCCGCCCGGGCCCGAGCCGATGATGACGATATCGTAT
>JBBRMO010000247.1:0-3741 GCA_038230815.1 Chthoniobacterales bacterium | reverse complement strand
GCCAGTGGAACTCGAATACTGGCAGGTCGAGCGAGGATAAGACCGGACAAGTTTAACAAGATTACGGAAGGAGACAGAAGCTTTCAGGACCAATTCTTAAAATCCTGTTAATCCTGTCGAAAGAATTTATGGCGAAAGAAATCGTAGCTCATATCAAATTGCAGATCCCGGCCGGCCAGGCGAACCCCGCCCCTCCCGTCGGCACCGCGCTCGGACCGCGCGGCGTCAACATCATGGCGTTCTGCAAGGAATTTAACGCGGCCACCCAGAAGCAGGCCGGCGACATTTTGCCCGTCGTTATCACCGTTTTTAAGGACCAGTCGTTCACCTTCATCACCAAGAGTCCGCCCGCCGCGATCCTCTTGAAAAAGGCCGCTAACATCGCTGCCGGTTCGAAAGAACCAAACAAAACGAAGGTTGGAAAAGTGACCCGCAAACAGGTCATGGATATCGTGAAACTGAAGGGCAAAGACCTGAACTCACGCAGCGACGAAGCCGGCTTCCGCGTCATCGCCGGCACCGCCCGCCAGATGGGTGTCGAGATCATCGATTAAGCAGGCCGCTGCCAAGGTGGATCGAGCGGTGGAGCGCTCGATCCACCATTAGTCGGGCGCGCCCAGATATTCCCAGCGCTGCAACGCGATGGGGACGCTGCCGTTCTTCCAGACGAAATCGTGGAAGGCGCGGAGATTGAATTTCTCGCCTTGCTGCATCCGTGCTTCGGCGAGGAATTTCGTGATCTGAAGTTTGCCGATCTGATAGGTGATGGCCTGGCCAGGGCCAGTGGAGAAGGAGATCGCTTCCTGACGCGCGGTTTGCGGATCCATCGGGACTTTTTCTTCGAGATATTTCGCAGCCTGCTCAAGAGTGAACTGGCCGAGCGCGAGGCGCACGTCCACTTCCACGCGGAGCGCGCGGAGCCGCATGAAGTTGTAAATGATCTCGCGCGAGTGCGGGCTGTCGTCGAATAACCCGGCCTGCAACATCATTTCCTCGGCGTAAAAGCCGATGCCTTCGTTCGCACCCGAGTCGTAGTAGTGGCGGCGGATCGGGTCTTGGTGTTTCCAGGAAAGACAAAGCTGGAAGTAATGGCCGGGAATTCCTTCGTGAACAATGATCGGCCGCGGATCCTGCGCGGTCGCGCGCCAAAAATAACCAAGGTTTGGGGATGGGGGATCGGTGTAGCGAATGCAGTTTTCTTTCAATCGCGAGGCTGAAGTGAAGTCGTCCGTCTCGCCGAATCCTTCGAGCGCGTGAAGATATTCCGGCATCGCACGCAAGGTGTAGTGCTGAACCCAATCGGGAACGGTCAGGATGCCGTGCTTGTCGAGAAATTCGCGGATTGATTGTTCCTTCGCGGCCGCATCTTTGATCCAACTTTCCGTGCTCTCCGCCAGTTTAAGGGGCGGAACATCGCGATTGCGTTCTCTCTCGTAATTTTCAAAGGCGACCGCGCGGTTCCATTCCTGACGCCCCATCGCGAGAAGCTCCTCCGGCGAGTAGGGGAGGAGCGCCACGTTCTTGAGGAAGAAAATATAGGCATCGCGGCCAAGCGCCGTTTCGCTGGGGAGCGATGGCAATTGCGCCTGAAGCTGTGCTCGAAAATGATCGAGCGCATCTGCTGCGCGATCGGCCGCGCCGTTTAACTCCTGTTCCCGGAGGGTCGTCGAACTGCGCAACGCCACCGCCATTTTGTGCAAACGATCGCGTCCGCCCTCCAGCGCCTGGATCGCCACCGCTGCAAAGGGCGCCGGGGGCTTGGCAAGGTTCGTTTCGCCCTGCTGGAGAATGGCCGGGATATTTTCGAGGCGCGTGAGAATCTCGCGGCTGCGCGCTTCGTCGTACGGCGCGGGCACGGTCAGCGCTTCGACCAGGGGTGTCAGCGTCTGCTCGATGTAGAAGGTCGGGTCGCGTTTCCAGCGCGGATTTAGGTCGAGTTCCCAGTGAACCCGGGCCAGCGCTGATCCTATCAAACGATAATCCACCTGCTGCGGAATTGGCCATCCGGTCGCATCAATTCCTTTCCAGCGCGCTTCGAACTTCGCGAGATCCTTCCGACGATTGTCGACCGCGGCGCGGGACCAATCGCGCGTTCCGCCCGGGCGCTCAATCCGATTTACGTCATCACCGCTGAACGGCGCAGATTTCGCCCGCCAACTCCAGAAATCGGCGGCCAATTTCGGGAGCGAATCGATCGAGGGATTCTCCGGTGTCGTCTGGGCGAACGCGACGCCAGGTGACAGGAGCACGACAAAAAGCAGCGCGGCCGCTCGGATCTTCATTTTCGGAGTGTTACGAAAAGAAAGAAGTCCGCGAAGTAAAATCAAGGCGCAGTGCTCGCTCAAATGGCGCGATGTTTATGGGTGGATCGTGCGCTCCGTCGCGCGATGTCATTTCTGCGCGGCAAAGGCCGCGGATTATTTTGTCATCGAGCGGCGGAGCGCTCGATCCACCTAACTTTGCGCGGGTAAAATCTTGACTTTGGAAAGAGCACTCCCGCTACTGATCTGATGCGGCAGGACCTCAGTGAAGGCGCGGGCGCAAGCGAGTATGCGCCGAGCGTAGCCCATGAATTCAAGGAGCGCCTCCCGCTGGCTGAGCTGGAATCTATCGACGAATGCGGACACGCCCCCGCCTTGGAAAAGCGTCCCGAGTTCAATCGAATCGTGGAACGGTTCCTCCAGCGGCATTTCGGTCCGATCCATGCCGGATAGTTCTCGAACAGTCCTGATTGAAGCGCGCGATCTGCGCCGCTCTTTCGACGGCGGCCGGGTCGAGGCGTTGCGCGGAGTCAGCCTGAAGATCTTCGAGGGAGAGGCGATCGCCGTGGCGGGACCGAGCGGCTGCGGGAAGTCGACGTTTCTGCAAATGCTCGGCGCCCTGGATGAGCCGACCCAGGGTGATGTCCTCTTCCGTGGGCAATCGCTGGGCGCGATTCGCGATCATTCCCTGTTTCGTGCCCGGACGATCGGGTTTATTTTTCAATCGTTCCACCTGCTGCCCACGCTTTCCGCCCTCGAGAACGTCCAGATGCCGATGGTGGAGATGGCATGGACGCCCAAGAAGCGCCGGGCGCGCGCCGTGGAACTCCTGGGCGCGGTGGGGTTGTCTGAACGCGTCACGCACCTGCCGAGAGAAATGTCGGGCGGTGAGCGCCAGCGCGTGGCCATTGCGCGCAGTCTTGCAAATGGCCCCAGGCTGCTCCTGGCCGACGAGCCGACGGGAAATCTCGACAGCGTCAACGCGGCGCAGATCATCGACCTGCTTTTGCAAATTCATCGGGAACAGAGCATGACCATCGTCATTGTGACTCATGACCTCGCTCTCGCCGGTCGTACCGATCGCATCGTGCGGATGCTCGATGGGCAGATCGTCACCGAGCCTTCGGTTGGAGCCTCGATGGGCGATCCCGGTCCGTCGTCAAATAACGTCCGGTGAAATTCTTCCTGACAGTCGTTTACAAGAACCTGCTGCGGCGATCCGTGCGGAGTCTGCTGACCGTGGTCGGCATCGCCATCGGGGTGGCCGCAGTCGTGGCCCTGGCCAGCATCGCGTGGGGGTTCCAGAAGAGTTGGGAGGAGGCCTACGCCTCGCGCGGGACCGATTTGATCATCGCCAAGGTCACGAGCAAGAGCCCGCTTCCGGAACCGTTTGGTGAGCAAATTCGACAGGAAGTTCTGACGCTGCCGCACGTGCAGGCAGCCACCGGTCTGCTCACGGACATGATGAGCATTGAGGATT
>JBBRMO010000246.1:0-3748 GCA_038230815.1 Chthoniobacterales bacterium | reverse complement strand
GTAGCTCCCACTCGTCATAAACCTGGTTTAGGACCGACTGGACGCACTCCTCCAGCCACGGCAACGGTGTGTTAAAAATCGGGGTAATAATGCTGACACACGGCCGATATTTGAAAGCGCCACCCTCGGCGCGCAGGCGTGCTTCGTCCGCCGCTTTCATCCGGTGCGAGTCGAACCAGGTTTCATATTCGCTCGGCGTTTTCGAGCCGCGTGAAGACCTGGCGCCTTTCGGAAATCGTTTCCGAATTCCACGAAATAATTTTTTCGGCAACAGATACGGCGCGAGAAGAACCTGCCCTACTTTGCGCTCGGGCGATTTGCGGAGCGCCTGTTTCTCGGCCTTCAAAAGCTTGAGCTGCTGCCGGGCTTCTTTCAACTTGAGGAGCTTCTCCTCCAGCTTCGAGATATGGAGGTCGGCGGCTTCCAGCTCCGACATCCGCGTGCCCAGGCTTCGCTCCAGGCCGCGAACTTTTCGCTGAAGACGGGCGACGGCGGATTCCACTGCCGGCACGAGCGCCTGGGCCGACTCCGGAACCGCCCGGACGAGCCGCAGCGCTCCCGGCTCCAGAGTGCCGAGGTCGCAATCGTAGTCCGGAAGGAGGCCCGCTTCGCCGAAGCGACCCACCAGCTCCGGACGGCGGACCACGGCTTCGACACCTGGCGCGGGGACGAGCAAAACACTTTCCGCCGCGGCCGTGAGCGTCTGGACCGCGCGTTCATCTCCTGCGTTGTCCCGCGGATAAAACCAAATCGCGAGGCCGGCGCGAGGCGCTGAACCATTCTGTAAAAGTGTAGACGCCAGCTCAGCTACCGAAACGGCCACAGTGGCGGATGTTTCGACCGCGACAAATTGCCTTTCCAGTTCCTCCTTCTCCGCGCTCACAACCAGAAACGGCCCCCGACCGAATTTTTGCGCGACCCAACGCGCGAAACCGGATGGAAGGGAATGAGAACGCGGCCGGAACACAAACGACATTATATTGATTGAAGCGTTGCGCAGGCAAATTTACCCTTCGGGGCGAATCGGCCGGACCCGGATCGCTGCTCCCGCATGCTCGATTTCTGCATTTATCTTTTGTATCGCGCCGGCACTACCATCGCCAGCGTTCTGCCGGTTCGGTTGTTATTTGGCCTCGGAAATTTCATGGGGTTCGTCGGGTGGCTCCTTTTTGTGAAGTATCGCAGGTTGGCCCGCCGCAATCTCGAGATCGCGTTTGCCGGGGAAAAATCACCCGGGGAATTGCGTCGAATCGCGCGCCAGAATTTTCAGTGGCTCAGCGCCAATCTGCTTTGCAGCGCCAGGCTGTCCGCGATGCCACCGGGAAAACTCGCGGAATATATCGAGACGGAAAATCTCGACCTGGTGCATGAAGAGCTCCGGAATGGCCGGCCCGTCATCCTGCTTCTGAGCCACATTGGCAACTGGGAACTACTAGCGCAGCTCGTCCCAGGCCATTTCGATTACGCCAAAATCGGAACCATCTACCAAAAACTCAGGAACCGTCACATCGACGCGCACGTGAACCAGAAACGCGCCCAGACGGGTGCGTTTCTTTTCGATCGCAGCGAAGGATTTCAGAAGCCGATCGAATTGCTCCGTTCTGGAGGCCTGATTGGGATCCTGGGCGATCAACACGCCGGCGACCACGGTCTCTGGACGCCGTTTTTTGGCCGACTCGCCTCGACCTCGCCGCTTCCTGGGCTCCTCGCGAAGAGGACCGGCGCTGTCATTATTGCCGCCGCCATTCACACCAAGGGTCCGGCCCGATGGCGAATGGTTTTCACGCCGCGCGTTAATTCGACCGGCGACTCCGTGGACGCGATCACGTGGAAAGGCAATGTAGTCCTCGAGCAGCAAATACGGAGAGCGCCGAAAGACTGGTTCTGGGTCCACAATCGCTGGAAAACCCCGCAACCGAACCTTTTGCTCAGTCAGTATAAGCGCGGCATCCACGTGCCTCCTGAAATGAGGGCTGCTGATTTGAAACCGTTCCGAATTTTCATCCGCGCTTCGAACTGGCTCGGCGACAGCGTCATTAGCGTTCCCGCCGTGCGCGCGATCAAAGCAGGGCGACCGGACGCGCACATCACGATCGCGGTCCCGGAAAAAATCGCATCGGTCTGGAAACTCGTGCCCGAAGTCGATGAAGTGTTAAGCCTAAAATCGCGTTCGCTCGTTTTGGCTGTGTGCGCGATTCGGCGCGAGGCATTTTTCGACGTCGCGATTCTTTTCCCAAATTCGCTGCGCGCGGCACTCGAAGCCTGGTTTGCCGGCATCCCGCGCCGCGTCGGATTTCTCGGGCATCACCGGCGCTGGCTTCTAAACCAGGTCATTACCGAACCGCCCCCGGGCCCCATCCATCATCAGGTTCACCGATATCTGCGAATAGCTCGCGAGTTAGGTGGGCCGCGGACCGCGCCCGAAATCCGGAAGCCTGGGGATCGGATCAAAGCGAGCGGCGCCCCGGTGAAGCTGGGCCTTTGCCCGGGGGCGGAATACGGACCCGCGAAGCGCTGGCCGCCGGAGCGCTTCGCTGCGGTTGCCCTGACAATCGCCGAGAAGCGCCCTGTCGAATGGGTCCTCTTCGGCACTGCGGCCGACTCGGAAAAAGGCGCCGCGATCGAAGCAATTCTTGGCGCGCATTGCGTGAATCGCATTGGCCGGACCACGCTCGACCAGCTCACTGCCGAGCTGGGCGAATGCTCTCTCTTGTTAACGAACGACACCGGCACGATGCATCTCGCCACGCTCGTCGGGGTGCCGGTCGTTGCCGTTTTCGGGTCGACGGAACCGCGCCTCACCGGTCCGCTTGGCGACGGCCACAGAATTATCCGGCACCAAGTCGAATGCAGCCCTTGTTTCCTCAGGGAATGCCCGATCGACTTCCGCTGCATGGAAGCAGTTAGCGTAGAGGAGGTCGTCGCCGCCGTCTCGGCCCAGCTCGATCAACTCCCGACTCCCCTCGCCCGGAACGAGGCCTGACGCGGCTGCCTCGATTTGGTAGGGACGCCGCAGCTCCCCGGCTAGTTCGTCCGGCGACGAACGCGGCGTCCCTGCCACAATTCCATTGCGTTAGCGGGCCATTCGGAAATGCTCCTTCCGATGCTCAACCAGCACGCGCCTCGCATTCACACGGAATTGCAGGTCATGTTCTTTGATACGGACTGCGCGGCCGTCGTCCATAATATCGCTTATCTCCGCTTCATCGAGACCGCGCGCACCCATCTCGCGGAAAAACTCGGCCTCGGTCTCGCCGCCATGGCGGAAACACAAAAGTATCCCGTCGTGGTGCGGACCGAGATCGATTACCGGCGCGCAGCCAGGCTCGGCGACAAACTCGTGGTCGAAGGCTGGCTCGATCGTCTTGAACGGGTGCGTTTTTGGTGTGCCTTTAAGGTGATTCGTCCCGCCGACGAGACCCTCATCGCCGAGTGTCGCCAGATGCTCGCGATCATTCAAATGCCGGAAGCGAAATTGCTCCGGGTGCCGGATGATTGGGATCGATATCGGATCGGCGCGGCCTGACGAACATGGTTGCCGTCGCTCGAACGTTTGCGCTCGAGGATACTTTTCTCTCCCCGCAAATTCTCCACCCCCCGCCCACCCGACACGCACTTCTGGCCTTTCTCCTCGCGCTCGCGGCCGTCTTGCACATCGGCGCGGCCGGATGGGGCGATCTTTACGACGGCGCGGAAAGCCAACTCGCGGGTGGTGCGAGAGAAATGCTGGAATCGGGCCAGGTCCTCG
>JBBRMO010000245.1:0-3751 GCA_038230815.1 Chthoniobacterales bacterium | reverse complement strand
GGACCCCTCGACTGCGCCCGGGACGACGGAAGATCGTTACTTCACTCGAACGTTCTTGCGGAGGAAGGTTGGCACATCGAGGTCCTGGCCTTCCACAATCGTCGGTTCGCTTTTCTCGAAACGACCACGCGTCACGGGCTCGAATTGCATGACTTCCTGCTTCGCTGATGGCTTTTTTTCCACGACCGGTCTTGGCTCCTTGAACATTGGAGGCTTTTTCCGCGGGAGGATCAGGCGCGGTTGAGACGGCTCTTCGATTTCCGGTTCCTCCGGCAATGAAGAAACGGGGGCCGTCTCGGCCAATTCCGAGTGCCCCATCTCATCTGACTGGATCAACTCCGGGGTGAACGAATCCGGTTCTGCAGTCAGCGGTGGTTCGGGCGCGACCGCGGCAGGCGGAATCTCTTCACTCTCTTCCCAGGTCAGCGGTTCTAAAGACGCTGCAGGCTCGGGCGTCACAATGGCTTCGGGCGGTGCAACCGGCTCGGGCTCCGCGATCGGCGGTGGCAACGCCGGCTTCCGGGCCTTCGCCGGCTTCGCGGGAGCGAGGACAATTTCTTCGTCCCCCGCCAGCGAACTGATCAGGGTCACACTCAACCGGTTTCCCATTCGCGAATCGACCGCCGTGCCGAAAATAATCTGCGTGTCATCGTGAATGTGTTTACCGAGCTCCTGCATCAGGATCTCCACCTCGGTCAACGTCATGCCGGGACCCCCTGAAACCTGGACCAGGACATGCGACGCATCCGCCAGCATCCGGCCGCGATCCATCAGCGGATTCTTTAGCGCCTGGGTGAGAGCGTCGTGCGCCCGATTGTCCGAATCCGATTCACCGAACCCGAAAACACAGCGTCCGCTCGGACTCCGCAGGGCGGCGAGCAAATCATCGAACCCGATGCGAATCAGGCCCGGTCGCTGAATCAAACTGACGATCGAGCGCACGCTTTGGCTGATGGTGACATCCGCGACGGCGAACGCCTGATGAATCCCCGCCTTGGGCGCGACCATGTCGCCCATCCGATCGTTTTCGAAACAAATGACTGCGTCGCAATTCTCCCGCAACTTCGCGAGCGCTTCCTGCGCCTGCGCGAGCCGGCGTTTTCCCTCGAACGCGAAGGGCAGCGTCGCAAAACCCAGGACGAGCGAACCATTCTCGCGCGCCACCTGGGCTACCGCCGGCGCCGCGCCGGAACCAGTTCCACCGCCGAGGCCGGTGCAGATAAAGATCATCCGCGCATCGCTCAGCGCCTGCCGGATTTCATCGGCCGATTCGTAGGCGGCGTTGTAGCCTACCTCCGGATCGCCCCCCGCACCCAGACCGCGCGTCACCGTTCGACCAAGCTGCACCTTGCTCGCCGCGACCGAACTGGCGAGGGATTGCGCGTCGGTATTGATCGCGATGAGGTCGGCCTTGTCGAGGCCATCGAGAACAATGCGATCGAGCACGTTGGAGCCGGCTCCACCGACGCCAACGACTTTGATCCGGATTTCTTCGTCCGCCTTTTCAGGCAGGTTATAGTTGCGGTTCAGTTGAATCATTTGAAAAGCTCCAAATTCCAAGCTCCAGCTTTCTTCACGATCTCATCCCGTTGAAAAGTTTCCCAAAAATCCGGCCGAGGCCTCGCGAAGGCCGTCGGTCGCTCTGCATCGCCTGGGCATACTTGATCAAACCGATCGCGGCCGAAAACTGCGGATTTTCGAACGCACTCGTCAGGCCGGACATCGTCTGGGCGTGCGCCACTCGGGCCGGCAGTTCGAAGACTTCCTCGGCGAGGTGGTCGATCCCGTGAAGATGGCTGCACCCGCCGGTGATGAAGACGCCTTCACCGATGTAATTGATAAAAGGTTCCTCTTCGAGCTTCCGTTTGAGCAGCTCGAACGTTTCCCGCAGCCGCAAATTGATGATCGTGTTCAGGGTCTCACGCTCGATCTCTTTCCCGGCAAAACCAGAATCGTCCTTGAGCAGGATCGTTTCGCCCGGCAGCGAATTCCCGAGCGTGACGCTGCCTTCCTCGATCTTTAGTCTTTCCGCGCGGGTCATCGGGATCCGCAGGCCCATCGAAATATCGTTCGTGATATGATCGCCGCCGACGGCGAGGACGCCGCTCTGTTTCACGGCGCCATCGACATAGAGAATGTAGTCGCTGGTCCCGCCGCCGATATCGATGACCAGGGCGCCGAGATTTTTTTGATGCTGGGTCAGGACCACCTGCGCCGAAGCCAGGGCGGTAAAAACAACGTCCTCTACTTCCAGGGGCAATTCCTTCACGCAACGGATGGTGTTCTGAATCCGCGTCCGCACGCCGTGGATGACATGAAAGTCCGCCTCGAGTTTTTGCCCGAGCATGCCGACCGGGTTGAGGACGCCGTCCTGCCCATCGACGTGATAATGCTGGATGATCGAGTGGAGAAAGGCGTTCTGGGCCGGAATGCTCACTTCCCGCGCGTTAATCTTCACATCCTCGATGTCCTGCTCGTCGATCTCGTCGCGTTCTTCCGGCAGGCTGACTGATCCGCGGTTGTTGAAACTCTGAATGTGCGCGCCGGCCACGCCGACGTACACGCTGCGAATCATGACGTCGCTCTTGGTTTCCGCGTCGACGACTGCTTCGTGCACGCATTTCATCGCGGTCTCGAAGTCGACGATCTCGCCCTTGCGCACTCCGCGCGAGGGCGCCTGGCCCACGCCGAGAATCTTGATCGTGCCGTCCGGCCGGCCTTCGCCCACCACGACACAAATTTTCGAGGTGCCAATTTCGAGTCCTACCATGAGATCGCTGCTCGCCATTTTCCTCAGTCCTTCCTGGGTTTCCGCACCGGAATTGCCTTGCGCGTCGGCGGGGTCGCGCCGGGCCGCGCTTTGGAGGTCGCCGGCACCGGTTCGTTTTTCGCCAGAGGATGAATTGGAATCGCTTTCATGATTCGTGGTTCCGCCTCCGGGTCGATTGTTTCGTTAATCACATCCACGGCGTTTCGCCCGAACGTCACCGGAATATTCCGGTGGACGAGCAGGTTCACGGTCGCGAGCTCGCGCTTCGAATCGTCCGCGTAAACGAGGAACTGCTCCAGCCTTTGCAACTGAGGTTCGACATCATCGAATCCGAAGGTGACGCGGGTGTGGTTCTTGTCCGAGACAACCAGGCAGTACCCTTTCGAGACATCGATCTCGCGAATCTGGAAGCGGGTCTGCATGAAGCTGCCGGTGCTCAACCGGAGGAGTTCCAGGGCCGCCTTCGCTTCGGATGATCCGACGGTTTTTCCCGGCTCGAGCGATTCGCTCGTGCACCCCGTGATCAGCGGCAGGCCGAGGTATTCAGGCAACAACTTCTTTTCTTTCATCAGAACCCCGCGCGCGTCCACCAAAAAAGCGACGTCGGACGCAAATGGATCGGAAATTTGTTTGTCGGAAGTGATCCACGCGACCGGTTTGCGCTCCGTAATGCGAAGATCGATTTCGCCCGGCAGTTTCCGGATCACCTGCACTTCATCGACTTGCGGCAATTGCTGCAGCCGGTCGCGGACCTGGCCAAGATTGACGCCGAAGATGTTTCCACCCTCGCGCAGATCGGTGGCTTTCAGAATCTGGTCGCGCTGCAGACTGCCGTCGGTCTGGATCTCGATCTGGCTTAGCCGGTAGTCGGGGTTTTCGAAGAAAAAGCGTTTCGCGCCCAGTCGAACGCCAAGGAGGACTCCGAGCCCAAGCACGAGCACGAGGACGATTTTCGACAACAGGACCAGGATGCGTCGATTG
>JBBRMO010000244.1:0-3765 GCA_038230815.1 Chthoniobacterales bacterium | reverse complement strand
CTTCAACTCACTCAACCCCAGCGAGCGAATCGCCCCGACGATCAACTCTTCCTCCGAGGCGCCTTCCGACCACTTCTGTTTTCGCAAAAAATATCGCCCGGCGTCGATGAGACATTTCTTCGGCAGCATGCCGACCACTTCCGAGCCAGTGACCCGCAGTCCACGCTTGCCGGCCGATTCAACGCAGGCGTCGAATGCGGCATGGAGGGTCGTTTCCTCCAGATTTGTCAGGTTCATCGAGACCTGCGCCAAACCGTACTCCTCGACGTACCAGCCAATCGCTTTAACGTGTTTCAGCATGCCCGGCTCGCGCACCGGTTCTCCGCTCGAATCGAGAACCGGTTTTCCGGTCGGCAAGCCGTCTTCCGTCCTGACCCTCCCATTCTCACGGACGTCGAATGCGACCGCAGTGGCCCGGCGAACCGCTTTCGTGTTCAGGTTCACATTGTAAGCAACCAGAAAATCGCGCGCCCCAATCACCGTCGCGCCGGATTTCTCGTTGAATACGGCCGGTCCAAAATCCGGTTTCCATGCCGGGCTCTTAATCTTCTCAAAGAAACCTTCGTACTCGCCGGCCCGGATGATCGAAAGATTGGAGCGCGCTGGGGCGGTCGCTGCCCTTTCGTAGAGATAGACTGGAATTTTCAATTCCTCCCCTACCCGCTTCCCTAATTCCCTGGCGCACGCGATCGCTTCGTCCCACGAAACATCGCTCACCGGGATAAAGGGACAAACGTCAGTCGCCCCCATTCGGGGATGCGCGCCGGTCTGCTTGCGCATGTCGATGAGCTCGGCGGCCTTTTGAATTCCCCGGAAAGCCGCCTTCACGGCCGCCTCCGGAGTTCCGGCAAAAGTTACCACCGTCCGATTGGTGCTCGCACCGGGATCGACATTCAGGAGCGAGATACCTGCCACTGATTCGATGGCGGCCGTGATCTGCCGGATGACGTCGAGGTCCCGTCCCTCGGAAAAATTCGGAACGCATTCGATGATTTTTTGCATGGCTTAGACGAGGCCTAAATTCTTGAATCGCGAGATTGCGGCGGGATCGGAATATCGATCGCGTTCTCACGCGCGAACTCAATCGCGCTGGAATAACCGGCATCGGCATGACGAAGGACGCCAATTCCGGGATCGCTGGTCAGCACTCGTTCGAGACGGCGTCGAGATTGGTCCGTTCCGTCCGCGACCACCACCATGCCGGCGTGCTGCGAGTACCCAATGCCAACGCCGCCGCCGTTGTGGATCGAAATCCACGACGCCCCGGCCGCTGTGTTCACGAGCGCATTCAAGAGCGCCCAATCGGCAATGGCGTCGCTGCCGTCGATCATTCCTTCAGTCTCGCGAAAAGGCGACGCAACTGAGCCGGTATCGAGATGGTCGCGGCCGATGACGATGGGGGCTTTGATTTCGCCGCGTTTCACCAGGTCGTTCATGGCGAGGCCGAACTCGGCGCGCTCGCCAAACCCGAGCCAGCAAATGCGCGCGGGCAATCCCTGGAAATGGATTCGCTCCTTCGCCAGTTTCATCCAACGGGCGAGCGCTTTATTTTCCGGAAACATCTCGAGCGCCAGTCGGTCTGTGCGCGCAATGTCCTCGGGATCGCCGCTCAGCGCGACCCAGCGGAATGGGCCTTTTCCTTCGCAGAAAAGCGGCCGGATGTACTCGGGGACAAAGCCAGGGATATCGAATGCGTTCGCGACCCCGGCTTTTTTTGCCTGGGTCCTGAGGTTGTTCCCGTAATCGAACGTGATGGCGCCTTTCCGTTGCAGCGCGAGCATCGCTTCCACATGCGCAGCCATCGCAGCCATCGCCCGCTCGATGTATTTCTCGGGGTCGCTCGCCCGAAGAGCCAGGGCTTGTTCGAAGGTCATGCCGTTCGGCACATAGCCGTTGAGCGCATCGTGCGCGCTCGTTTGATCGGTCAGAATGTCCGGAACGACGTCACGTCTCGCCAGTTCCGGCAGGATGTCCGCGCAATTCCCGACCAGACCAACCGAAATCGCTTCTTTGTTTTTACCCGCTTCCTCCAGCAGACGGAGCGCGTCGTCCAGCGAATGAGCAATCTCGTCGCAATAACCGCTCTTCAACCGCTTCTCAATCCGCGCCGCATCAACATCAATGCCGAGGAAGCGCGCGCCGTTCATGGTCGCGGCGAGCGGTTGAGCGCCGCCCATTCCACCCAGACCGCCTGAAAGGATCAATTTGCCCGCGAGGCTCCCGCCGAAATGTTTCGCGGCGGCCGCGGCAAAGGTTTCGAAAGTGCCCTGGACGATTCCCTGGCTACCAATGTAGATCCAGGAACCGGCCGTCATTTGCCCGTACATCGTCAGGCCAAGGCGCTCGAGGCGATTGAACTCGGTGGCGTTGGACCAATGACCGACCAGGTTCGAATTGGCGATCAAAACCCGCGGCGCTTCACTGTGGGTCCGGAACACGCCGACGGGCTTGCCGGACTGGACGAGCAGCGTTTCATCGTTCTCCAGGTCACGGAGCGAACGCACGATCGCATCGAACGCTTCCCAACTGCGTGCCGCCCGACCGGTCCCGCCGTAAACGATCAACCGATCCGGGTTCTCCGCGACGTCGGGATCAAGGCTGTTCATCAACATCCGCAACGCCGCTTCCTGATGCCAGCCTTTACAGCTCTTTTCGCTTCCGCGCGGAGCCCGAATAATCCGAGGCCCGCTCATATCTTCTGGGTGTCGCTGTCGAAGATTCCGTCGCGGATCGCCGCCGCGATCAGCGCAATATCCGAAGACATGGATCGATCGGTATCCACCGCCGGGGAAATCGAGCGTACGCGCGCGTACGCATCTTCCACGCCGACACCTGCTTTCAGTGGTCTGCGAAACTCAAGCCCTTCGGCGGCCGTCAACAGCTCAATAGCCAGGAGATGCTCGGCGTTCTCGACGATCGTCCGCAGTTTGAGCGCTGCCGTCATCCCCATCGAGACATGATCTTCTTTGCCGCCGGAGGTCGGGAGATTGTCGATGCTGGCGGGATGGGCGAGCACCTTCGCTTCATTGAGCAAGGCGACCGCGGCCACGTGGAGGATCATGAACCCGGAATGCGTCCCGGCATGCGGCGTCAGGAAGGGCGGCAAGCCTTCGCTCGAATCGGGATTCACGAGGCGATCCGTGCGGCGTTCGCTGATGCTCATCAAGTCGGTCAGGGCGATGGCTGCATAATCGAGCGCCAGGGCGAGCGGCGCGCCGTGAAAATTTCCCCCGGACAGAACATCACCGTTGTCCGCAAAAACGAGTGGGTTGTCGGTGGCGGAGGCTGATTCGATTTCCAAAACCGCTTCACAATGATCCAAGGCACCGCGCACGGCGCCATGTACCTGAGGCATGCACCGCAGGCTGTAGGCGTCCTGCACCCGCGGATCATTCGCGAGGTGGGATTGGCGAATTTCGCTGTCGCGCAAAAGATGCCGGAGATGCTCGGCTACCGCCAGTTGCCCGGGATGAGGTCGCGCCTCGTGGATACGTGGATCAAAGGCGGTGGGGGTTCCCTTCAAAGCCTCCAGACTCATGGCGCCGGCGATATCAGCCAGGCGGGAGAGGCGTTTCGCGCGAAACAACGCCAGGCCACCCACCGCGTGCATGGCCTGGGTGCCGTTCAGGAGCGCGAGACCTTCCTTCGCTTCAAGCACCACCGGCCGCATCCCGGCTTTCTCGAGCGCGACGCGACCCGGCAAGCGCGCCTTTTCGGAAAAGGCTTCCCCTTCCCCGATCAGCACCAGCGACAAATGAGCCAGGG
>JBBRMO010000243.1:0-3776 GCA_038230815.1 Chthoniobacterales bacterium | reverse complement strand
TTCTCACGCAGTCGCCGCCCCCACACGTAACGTGCGAGGAGGACTTTAAGGGTCGCGGTTAACGGCACCGCCAAAATCGGCCCGAGCAATCCCCCAATCAGCAACCCCCAGACGAAAATGGAGACGATTACCGTCATCGGATGCAACCCCACGGAATTTCCCACGATCCGGGGTGCGATTAAAATCGCCTCGAGATTCTGCACAGTGAGGAAAACGGCAGTGACAATGAGCGGATGGGTCCAATCGCCCCATTGTCCGGCGGCGATGAGAACGGCCGGAATCCAGCACAGGATGATGCCGATGTAGGGAATCATCGTCAGGATGACCACGAGCAACCCGATAAGCGGCGCGAAATTTAACCCGGTAAGATACAGAGCGACGCCGATGAGCGTGCCGTCGATCAGGCAGACCAGAAGCTGGCCGCGAAAATAGGCGATAACGTAATTGTTGATTTGCGAGAGGACCGCCGCCACTTCGTTTTTCAACGGCGAGTTACGCAGCGGAAGATACTCGCGCCAGCGTCGCTCGATCGCCGGACTCTCTTTTAGGAGGAAAAAAAGATAGATCGGCACCATCACCAGGCTCAAAAGGAATCCGGTGACACCAAGGAAACCGCCGATGCTTTGTTTGAGCAGGCCCCAGATTTTTTCACTGATGTAAGGGAGCTGGCGCTCGAGATTCGGTAACTGGCGCTGGACCCAGGCCTGTATCCGCTCGCGATCGGCGGTGGAAATTTTTTCCTGCGTAGAACTCTTCTCCTCGCGGACCGCCGGCATTGGGGAGACGGATGGCGCGATCTCAGGCGGCGTGATTGCGTCTGGCGAGGGCACCGGGGTCGGTGACGTTTTTCTCGAAGGCGCGGGTGAGGCGAACAACCAGTTTAGCAGGCTGCTCGTGGGCGATGAAACCTTATCGCTCTTCGTGGTCGTCCCCCCAAAGGCGTGATCGTACTTAAAAATGAAATCGACAATCGTGTCGCGGGCCTTTTGCGTATACTGCGGCAGTTCGCGGCCCACGTTGGTCGCCTGCACGGAAACAACCGGCGCCAGCCACGCGACCAGAGTTCCGATCGACAGAAACGCGATCGCGAACAAGGCAAAGACCGCTTTGGTCCGGCCAAGTCCTTTTTCGCAAATCTTCGTGACAACAGGATCGAGGAGGTAGGCAAGAATGACGGCGATCGCCACCGGGATAAGGATCGGCTGAATAAACCCGACAACGTTCGCGACGATCCAGACTACCGAACAGGCGATCGTAATCAGAACCACGATGAAAACAGCCGTGAGTGCCGACCACATCGTCTTGCGCTGCCAAACTGTGGGATATTTTGTCATTCGAGGTGATGCGCGCTCGCTGGTCGTTTAATCGATCCGATTGATTTGCCCCGGCGGTCCCTGGCTGACGGTGGTTTTGGTCTTCTCGATTTTCTCGGCCAGCGACTTATTCTCAGGACTCAAGGCGATCGCCTTCTGCCAGAAATCGAGGGCCTGAGAAATTTGATTCAACTTCGCGTAAGCATCGCCAATGTGCTCGAGAACGACTGGATCGGGCCGGGTCAGGTTCTGCGCGGCGCGCTGCAATTCGTTGAGCGCGTCCTCGAATTTGCCCTTGCGATAATGAATCCAACCGAGGGTGTCGAGATAGGCGCCGTTGTTCGGGTCGAACTGAAGAGCGTGTCCGACCATTTCCTCGGCTTCATCCAGATGCAGGTTGTGCTCGGCCCACATGAACGCGACGTAATTGTAGGCCTCGGCCGAATTCGCCGGATCGAGCGAGATCGACTTCCGGAACAAGTCCGCGGCCTTGTCGTAGAGGCCGGCCTGGTCCGCGGCCGCACCGTAATCAAAATAAAACCGCGCGTTTAAAACTGCATCGTTGGCCAGCTGCGCCTCGTTGAGCGCTTCTTCGAAAGTAACGACAGCCTGCTGGGGATGCTTCGCTTCGCGCAGAGCAATCCCGAGAAAATAGCTGAACTCAGGCACTCCGGGGTATCGCTGCCGCGCCTCCGTGAGAAGTTTCGTGGCGCGCGCGCTGTCTTTGAGCGGGATGATCAACAATTCCGCCAGGCGGAGGTAGGTGTTGGCTCGACCGGGGTTGATCAGGAGACTTTGCTCGTAATTCGCCGCCGCCCTGGCAAATAGTGCTTTCGCCTGGTCGGGTTGATTGGCCCGGTCGAGAGCTCGCGCTCCTTCATCCAGGAGCTGCGCGAGCAGCTCATACGGCTGATATTTCGCCGGCTGTTTCTGGATGAGTTCCTGCAGCATTTCGATCGCCTTTTCGCGCTGGTTGGTCAGAACAAAGCCGGTGGCCAGTTTTTCCCGGGCGTTCAGGTCGTCGGGCTGAAGCTCGAGAACTTTAAGGTAAAGCGGAATGGCTTCCTGGATCTGCTGCGAAGCGGCATAATAATCCGCCACTTCCTTGAGCGTGTTGGAATCGTCGCCGCCAGTCGCGACGGCCTTTTCAAAGAAGCCGTTGACCCGCTTGATCTCCTCCCGCTTTGGTTCCGTCTCCGTTTTGAAAACGATAGTGGCGTAGAGCTTGCCGAGCCGGATCCAGAAGGCCGCGTCATCACTTTTTACATTGGCGGCACGATCCAGCGCCATCAGCGCCTTTTGCGGTTCGCCGGCAGCGGTTTCGATTTCGTAGAGGCGCTGGTAGGCCTCGAAATTAAGCGGGTCGAGCGCGATGGCCTGGTTCGCATACTTCACGGCCTGCTCGGTTTTCCTCAGATACTTCGCATAAATAAAGGCCAGTTGCAGATAAGGACCCGGGTCCTTCGGCCCGGCCTTGATCGCGTCCTTCAAGACATCGATGGCGCGCGGATAATCTTCCTGCCGGCTTAGGAGAGCGGCCACCCGCAGCGCCAGCTCGGACAGGCCGGGCTCGAAGTTGAGGACTCGTTGATAGGCGGCCAGCGCGTTCTCCATCTCGGCGTTTTCCTCGAGCCGCGTTCCTTCCACGAAATCTGCCAGCGCCCCGGCCTTGCGCAAATTCTCCGGCTGAAGAGCGAGATCTTTCGGCGGCGTCAAAACAAACGAATCGTCCTGAGACGCGCTTTTTTTCGCCGCCGCCGGTTTCACGGAAAGGTCCGGCGGGGACGGCGAATTCACCGGGGGACGCCCGGCCGCCAACGGTGCCAGCGACAAAAGCGCGACGCCCAGAAGAACGCGACGGAGAGATGGAGCGCTCCCGTTCTTCCCGAAAATCATGTTCAGGATTGTAGCTTCTGGAGTCGTCCGGCGCAACCTCGCGGCCTAACGAGCACTGCGCTTACGATTTGTAACGCAGACGCTTCTTGTGGCGATTCTCCTTCATGCGCTTGCGACGCTTGTGTTTGGAGATCTTCGCCTTCCGGCGTTTCTTTAGCGAACCCATAGAGATTTCCCGGTTTCCCGGAGCGCAATGCAAGCATCGGAAGCGATGCGGCGCAACCGTTCTTTCACTTGGCCGCCAATTCCTGCAACTTTTCCAGCACGATCCCAGCGTGCTCTTCGGGCTTCACCTTCCGGAAAATCGCAGCGATTTTTCCCGCGCCGTCGATGACGAAGGTGCTCCGCTCGGCCCCCATGTATTTTTTCCCATACATGCTTTTCTCGACCCAGACACCGTAGGCATTCACAATCTCCTTTTCCGGATCGGAGAGGAGCGGAAAGGGCAGTTGGTATTTTCCGATGAACTTTTGGTGCCTCCGCGCTGAATCGTTACTGCCGCAGAAGATTTCGGACTTCCGACCCAGGTCCTTCCAGGCATCCCGCAGGCCGCAGGCTTGAACGGTG